>NZ_JAXCLE010000060.1:0-736 GCF_037027585.1 Solibacillus ferritrahens
CCACGTTCATCTGTCGCTGCATGAAATGAATAGGCAAATTGTTTTGTCCGTTCGTCCTTCACATAGTAACCACTTTCAGGGTCCGTTGTGCTCTCTTTGATTTCTTTCCATTCTTCCTTTTTAAACTTCTCCGGTGGAAACGGCTTTTTTCCGTTCTTTTCACGGTCTATGTTTAACTCTTCCTGTAGCTTTTCTTCATAGGCACGTGTCTCTTTTCGAACCATCTTTTTATCAAATTTTCGTTTATTCGCACTAGCCTTAACATGCGTGGAGTCAATAAAGATATGGTCAGCTGATAATAAACCCGCATCAACAATTTCTTTCAAGATGCGATAGAAAATCTGTTCAAATACATCTGTATCCTCAAAACGCCGCACATAATTTTTCCCAAACGTTGAAAAGTGAGGCACTTCTGTATGAAAACCGAACCCTAAAAACCAACGGTACGCTACATTCGTTTCAATTTCCTTAATCGTTTGACGCATCGAACGAATACCAAAAACGTATTGAATCATCGTCATTTTGAATAAAACAACAGGATCAATACTTGGTCTACCGAAAGGTGAATATAAGTTTTCAACTAATGGATAGACAAACGAAAAGTCAATGGCTGCCTCTAATTTACGTACGAGATGATTTTCTGGGACAAGTTGTTCAATCGTCAACATTTCTAATTGATTACGTTCGTTCATTTGGTTTTTAGTCATCATATCGGGACACCTCTTTGATTTAGATA
>NZ_JAXCLE010000061.1:0-708 GCF_037027585.1 Solibacillus ferritrahens
AATAGGCAAATTGTTTTGTCCGTTCGTCCTTCACATAGTAACCACTTTCAGGGTCCGTTGTGCTCTCTTTGATTTCTTTCCATTCTTCCTTTTCAAACTTCTCCGGTGGAAACGGCTTTTTTCCGTTCTTTTCACGGTCTATGTTTAACTCTTCTTGTAGCTTTTCTTCATAAGCACGTGTCTCTTTTCGAACCATCTTTTTATCAAATTTTCGTTTATTCGCACTTGCCTTAACATGCGTGGAATCAATAAAGATATGGTCAGCTGATAATAAACCCGCATCCACAATTTCTTTTAAGATGCGATAGAAAATCTGTTCAAATACATCTGTATCCTCAAAACGCCGTGTATAATTTTTGCCAAACGTCGAGAAGTGAGGCACTTCTGTATGAAAACCGAAGCCTAAAAACCAGCGGTACGCTACATTCGTTTCAATTTCCTTAATCGTTTGGCGCATCGAACGAATACCAAAAACGTATTGAATCATTGTCATTTTAAATAAGACAACAGGATCAATACTTGGTCTACCGAAAGGTGAATATAGGTTTTCAACTAATGGATATACAAACGAAAAGTCAATGGCTGCATCTAATTTACGTACGAGATGATTTTCTGGGACAAGTTGTTCAATCGTCAACATTTCTAATTGATTACGTTCGTTCATTTGGTTTTTAGTCATCATATCGGGACACCTCTTTGATTTAGATA
>NZ_JAXCLE010000062.1:0-661 GCF_037027585.1 Solibacillus ferritrahens
CCCCATATACAAATACTTTCGACCACTCTTCCGGAATCGTTTCAACTACTGTTTGAGCAATATTTTGATATATACTATTTAACTTGTTTTCATCCATCATTATTTACCTCCGGGTTTATTTCTAAATCTGTACGCTCCCAGTCTCCATTCCCAAACTTATGTTCTATTTTAAAGCTATCAGGGGTTTTAAATCCCCATTATAAATTGGTTTTATCTTTACCTCAACGGCTTTCACCACCAAGCTGTTGTGCATGCCGAGCACACTAAAAAGGAAACCTTGAAAGGCACTTTGCCAATCAAGGTTTTATAGTTTATTTATGGAATACTAATCTTTTAGTAAATTTTCGTCTAAGAAGAGTTCGATGTCATCTAAATTCACATTTTTCTTTCTTTCATGAAGCGAAAACTTTAGAATAAATTCTTCAAAAGAGTTTGCAATAAGGTAATAATATTCTTTTCCATCTTCATCAGTCATTTCGCCTTCGTGATACCAATAATATATTTTACCCCTGTATTTATCTTTTAATCCTATACATATTAAATCTCCCCCATCTGCATCTGCGATAGGCATTACAATACTTCCTAAAATACCTTTATAAGTTTGAATGATTGATTCAATATTATAGGCATTATTAGTAATTCCATAAAAACCACCTATCGA
>NZ_JAXCLE010000063.1:0-657 GCF_037027585.1 Solibacillus ferritrahens
AAGTAAGCATCGCCTGCATGGACAATTTTTTAAGGCCTCTTAGCGTTGTCCATCGCATACCATGCTTCTCTTTCGCATCCGCAAAGACACGTTCAACCGTCTCTTTCCGTTTTGCATAAATTGATTTAATTTCATGATGATGACGAAGATGTTCGGCTTCTTCCAGATAATCTGCCCAAATATGTCGCTGAATCATTTTCGTATGATTTTTACTTTCTGTACATTGTGCTAGAAATGGGCAGTCTGCACAAACCGCTGGATTCGATTTGTATTGGCGATAGCCCTCTTTCGTCGTCATTGTATAGCGCAACATCTGGTCATTCGGGCAAATATAGCAATCATAATGTTCATCATAGACATACTCATGTTTACGGAAGAAGCCATCTTTCGTTTTTGGTCTTGTATAAGGAAGAACAGGCAACATTTGATTTTCTAATAAAAAGTTCGCAATCGCAGGCGTTTTATAAGCCGCATCCGCAGCAACAGCTACAGGCTTTTTCACACGATGAATGACCTTTTCAACAAGCGGTTGCAGCATATGACTATCATGTATATTGCCAGGTGTCACAATCGTTCCTAATACAAAGCCACGTTCATCTGTCGCTGCATGAAATGAATAGGCAAATTGTTTTGTCCGTTCGTCCTTCACATAGTAAC
>NZ_JAXCLE010000065.1:0-646 GCF_037027585.1 Solibacillus ferritrahens
GCAGGCATGTTAACCGCTACACCACGGGACCATTTGGTTGCGGGGACAGGACTTGAACCTGTGACCTTCGGGTTATGAGCCCGACGAGCTACCACTGCTCCACCCCGCGACAATACTATTTTTTTGAACCTGTTTTAGCTACCCAGTAAATAAATGGAGGAGGTAGAGGGATTCGAACCCCCGCGCGGTGTTACCCGCCTGTCGGTTTTCAAGACCGATCCCTTCAGCCAGACTTGGGTATACCTCCATAGTGACTATTGATTTAACTGGTGGACCTTACAGGACTCGAACCTGTGACCGGACGGTTATGAGCCGTCTGCTCTAACCAACTGAGCTAAAGGTCCTTAAGATAGCGGCGGAGGGAGTCGAACCCACGACCTTTCGGGTATGAACCGAATGCTCTAGCCAGCTGAGCTACACCGCCAGGATCTTTATTGGTTACATATTTATGGTGGAGCCTAGCGGGATCGAACCGCTGACCTCCTGCGTGCAAGGCAGGCGCTCTCCCAGCTGAGCTAAGGCCCCTAAATAATGGTCGGAATGACAGGATTCGAACCTACGACCCCTTGGTCCCAAACCAAGTGCTCTACCAAGCTGAGCTACATTCCGAAATATGGCGCGCCCGGCAGGAGTCGAACCCACAACC
>NZ_JAXCLE010000066.1:0-590 GCF_037027585.1 Solibacillus ferritrahens
TTTAATTCGGTAAAGCTTGCAGCTTCATAGTAATCAATTTCGTCTTTCATATGACCAAAGAAGGATTCCATTGGGGCATTATCTAGGCAGTTTCCTCTGCGTGACATTGACTGTTTTAAACCCAATTCTTTCACCCGATGTTGAAATTCTGGGTGTGTATAATGAAAACCTTGATCTGAATGTATCATCGCTTCAGGGTGTAGATTACCATCCAAATGATTATTTAACTGTTCAAGTGTTTGGTAGACAATCAACATTTTTAAAGTCGAAGATAATACATAAGCGACTATTTCTCTTGTAGCTAANCTATGATGAGCTTCTGTTGCTTGTTCTAGATGACGATAAGGATTTTTACGTCGTATTTTTGCATATAGGTTAAACTTGCGCATTAATCGAAGAATCTTTTTATGATTCATGGGTTGATCTAAAATATCTGTTAAGGCCATATAGAATCCACGATAACCTACTTTGCCTTTTGCACGGTCATAGACCGTTTTTAATAAGAGGTAATCTTGATAGTCCGATTCTTCACGTAATGCATGTTTTTCCATATTTTGAATCCATTTATAGTAGCCACTTGGACTAACTTT
>NZ_JAXCLE010000067.1:0-580 GCF_037027585.1 Solibacillus ferritrahens
TAAATAATGGTCGGAATGACAGGATTCGAACCTACGACCCCTTGGTCCCAAACCAAGTGCTCTACCAAGCTGAGCTACATTCCGAAATATGGCGCGCCCGGCAGGAGTCGAACCCACAACCTTCTGATCCGTAGTCAGACGCTCTATCCAATTGAGCTACGGGCGCTAAATATATTGTAAAGATGGTGCCGAGGGCCGGAATCGAACCGGCACGGTGATCACTCACCGCAGGATTTTAAGTCCTGTGCGTCTGCCAGTTCCGCCACCCCGGCATTTTTGGAGCGGAAGACGAGGTTCGAACTCGCGACCCCCACCTTGGCAAGGTGGTGTTCTACCACTGAACTACTTCCGCAAAATGCATAAGATATTTTTACTCTGACAGTATATAAAATTAAAATGGTGCGGGTGAAGGGAGTCGAACCCCCACGCCTTGCGGCGCTAGATCCTAAGTCTAGTGCGTCTGCCAATTCCGCCACACCCGCAGCAGACAATATAAAACTGGTGAGCCATGAAGGACTCGAACCTTCGACCCTCTGATTAAAAGTCAGATGCTCTACCAACTGAGCTAATGGCTCTCTAA
>NZ_JAXCLE010000068.1:0-538 GCF_037027585.1 Solibacillus ferritrahens
TGGATGATGATGAATTTCCTCAATTTCAATATCCTCACGAAACGAATCATTTCGTTTTTTATTTTTCTTTTTACGAGTAACAGTATAACTAACCGTTTCCGTGCTTTGTTCTTCTGTCTGCTCAGGTTCGCTAAAAGACGGATCGTCTTCAAATAAAGAGCCTTGTCCGTCTGGTGCTTGATATTTGGATTTCTCTGATTTAGAACCGTATAAAGCTTTTGTTAAATGGCGAATTTGTTCAGTTAATGCTTCAATTTGTTTGGTTAAACTTTTATTTTGTTCTTTTGTATAGGCTAGTTGTTCTTCCAATAATTGAATCACTTTTTCATTTGAAGCGTTTCCCAAATCATTCACCACATTTCGTTCAATTTAAGTTATAAATGATTATACCACTTGAAATAGGGCTATTAAAAGACACCTTTTGCAGATTTTGCAATCGCCTTTGGCTGTTGCAGGGATAAGCCTTCTAATAACCACCTAAGCTCTTGTTGCGAAAGATTGCGCACCTCATTTTCATTTTTTGGCCATTGTAACTTTC
>NZ_JAXCLE010000007.1:0-170963 GCF_037027585.1 Solibacillus ferritrahens
ATAGAGGGCATATTCCCTCGAAGAGGAGAACTTTTACAGAACTTCGGGACCTAATTTGATAAAAGAAATGACAAAAGGCATCGAGAGACGAGCTCTCGATGCCTTTTGTCGACAATCTGAAGCCATGTTCGAATGACATGGCTTCTGTTTTTTAAACTATTTGTTTTTTTATTTTCTTTATTTGCTGTTGAGATATTTAAATGGCATGTGACTACTTTTTTAGTTGTTCTATATATTCAATATATCGTCTATGTACTGTTGCTTTACTGATTGGTATACCCAATCCTGATAACGTAGTGGCAATTTCAGCAAACGTTAAGCCTTTTTGACGAAGCTGTACAATTTCTTCTACCGGCACTTCTTTTCGTTCACGCCCTTCAATATTTCCACGGTTTTTTAAATTATTTTGGGGTTGATATCCATTTTCTACTGCTCGACGCATTCCTCGACGAATTTTTGCATTATGCATACGGCGCTGATACTCTTCAACTACAGCCAATATTTCGAGTAGCATCGTATCCATCTCGTTTAATACTACAGGACCAGCATCATTCAATGTATAAACAGTCGCCTCGTATTTTTGTAAAAGATGGAGAACTGCCATTCTTGCATTCCCTCGTCCTAAACGTGTTTCGTCTTGTACAAATAATACTTTGATTTTATATTCTCTCATATAATCGAGCATATCCAGTAAACCATCACGTTCCACGTCATAGCCACTATGTTGATCCGTAAAAATCTCTACTTCTTTAAAACCGAATGTTACAGCATATTTCGTCAGTTCTTCCTGTTGACGCAGCAACGATGTTTCCTGCGCACTTTTTTCGGTACTGACACGGCAATAAATAACTGCTTTAGTTTTTGTCATTATTATCTCTCGCTACCTTAATTGTCGACACATCGGAGGAGTCATTCAACTGGACAATATATTGTGCTTCCTTTTCAACTGGCACCACCAATATTTGCCCTGAAACAACTTTTCCATCTCGTAGGCCGTTTTCTTTTTTCACTTCGTTAATCCAATCATGCGTTGCCATTTTACCACGATAATGTTCCGCAAGCGACCATAAAGTATCCCCTTGTCCGATAGATACTTGTTCGTATAATTCTATATTATCGTCTTTATGGAAGATTAATACTAATAACACAATAGAGAACATTAGAAACATTGATGTAAAGCTATTTAATTTGATTTTTTTCATAAGAAAAACCCCTCTTTCGAATATATGTTCGGAATGTTTGTTCTCATAATAATACGAACATATGTTTTTGTCAATCGTTTTTTCGAACTTATGTTTGCATTCGTGTTCGCATACTGCTATACTTACACTAAGAAAAATAGCATGATAAAGAGGTGAGTTAGTTGACACAAAAAATTTCCAAACGACAAGAAGCTATTCTAACTTTTATAAAAGAGGAAGTTCGTTCAAAAGGCTATCCGCCATCAGTTCGTGAAATTGGAGAGGCTGTAGGCTTAGCTTCTAGCTCAACTGTCCACGGGCATTTAGCTCGATTAGAGAGTAAAGGGCTTATACGTCGCGATCCTACTAAACCGCGTGCCATTGAAATTTTGGATCAAGAAGAGCTATCAATAGCTAAACAAGGTGTAATTCACGTACCATTAATCGGTAAAGTTACAGCTGGTTTACCTATCTCGGCCATTGAAGATATCCAAGAATATTTCCCGTTACCCGATGCATATGGTTCATCAGAAGATGAATTATTTATGCTTGAAATAATGGGTGAATCAATGATTGAAGCCGGCATATTAAATGGGGATTACGTTATTGTCAAGAAAACTTCCACTGCGAGCAATGGAGAAATCGTCGTTGCAATGACCGAAGAAGATGAAGCGACTGTCAAGCGTTTCTATAAAGAAAAAACTCATTTCCGCTTACAGCCTGAAAACAGTTCGATGGAGCCAATCATTGTTAATCAAGTATCTATTTTAGGAAAAGTAGTTGGGCTATATCGAAATATTCATTAATTAAGAAGCTTGCCATTCTAATAGAATCGGCAGGCTTTTTCTATTTCAAACAAAAAAGACCCAGCCGAAATCGACTGGATTTTCCTCTACTTTTTACATGCATTTATAAAACTGCTAAATAAACGTTGCGCATAAACATCACCATTTGGCGCCAACTCTTCAGGGTGCCACTGAACAGCAACACAATAAGGATGGGATTCGTGTTCGATTCCCTCAATAATACCATCTTTTGCAACAGCCGATGTGACTAGCCCTTTCCCCAGCTTACCTACTGATTGGTGATGGAAAGTGTTTACACGAAAAGATGCTTCACCAAAAATCTCTTTAAATCTTTGTGTTTTCACATCCACAGTATGGGCTAATTCTCCGCGCTTGGATGGTTGCTTATGTTGGACTATATTTTCCACCTGTGATGGAATATCCTGAATGATCGTCCCCCCAAAGGCTATATTCATAATCTGCTGTCCTCGGCAGATGCCTAGAATGGGTATTTGTCTTTTAAATGCTTCATTCATTAGCAAAAGATCGCTATCATCACGCTTTCGCACTACGCTCCCAATATTAGGGTGTGGCTCTTCATTAAATATTAATGGGTCAATATCCGCACCACCAATCAATACAAGGCCATCAACAATAGCCAATAGAGCCTCTACATTTTCTGCTGTCGCATTCGGTATACAAATCGGAATGCCACCTGCTTGTTCTATTGATGTTAAATAGACATTATTAATATCCATTTTTTTATCAAAGTCATACATCGTTAACCCAATAATCGGCTTCATTCCTTCTATCCCCTTAAAGTTAAAAGATAATTCAAATAATTTAAATTATACTATTATATCGCCTTAGATGACTACAAAAATTTATAAAAAAAGGGATTGCTTAAATGCAATCCCTTTACGATTAAACAATTTCGAGTTGTTTTAAAAAATATTGCTTAATTTCTTTCCAATTATGAACGCGTGTATATCCTTCTTCCGCCGTATTGTATGGCATTGAATACAATAGTCCTGTTCCTTTAAATGACGCAAGCTGCCTTGGATTGTCGTCAATTAAATAATCGGTATGTATAACCGCTTTATTCCCGCAAAATACAATATTTTGTGTTTTAATGAATGGTAAATGTTTGATTAGCCAATCATATTTGGCAGTAAATGATCCTGGTACATCCATTGCAGCAGTAGCTATAAAAATTTCATAATGCTCCTGAAGCTCCTGAATGACTTCAATTGCATCTTCATCTAGTAACGCCAAATCGCGGAAGTAATCTGGCTCATTTAATAGTGCAAACAGTTTCTTTGCATCTTCACGTGGTAAATCACGCTGTGTAGTCAACAAAAATTCTTCTTCCGTAAAGGAAGTACCGAAATTCTCATTGTAAGTAATACGTAACTTTGAATAAAAGTCAGCTAATACTTGGTCCATATCAATTGCAATACTTTTTTTCATGTAATTGGCCTCCTTGGAATTTCCTAATTTTAGTTTATACAATTATATTGTGAAATAACAAGGTATTACTCTCTACAATTAACAACGAACATATTTACGTTTAAATCCGATACGCCCTTTTTCAACTTGCTTTACTATTTCTGCATACGCGTGTAATTTTCCGGGCTTTTTTCCTTCACGCTTAATTTCCACTACACCAATATCATTAGCAATTTGCAATGCTTCATTATGTAAAGGCTTAAAAGAAACACCGACAGTCATTACAAAGTTATTCATCGCAACTTGTGTACGTAGCGGTACCAAATTGATATTTTGTTTTACCTGTTTAAGCATTCCCCGCAGTTTCTCAACTGAGAACTCCTCATCTTTTCTATTACCGAGGAGCCAGCAATAACAATGCCAGCCAGCAGACATTTTCAACTCGTCTCCACTTGCAATCCATTTATCACTTACTTGTTGGGCAATATCGGATTCTGCTAATGTAACTGCAACCACATAATCAGATATCATATAAAAATAAGCCTGGTCCATCCATCGATTATAATCTGCTTCCGACATTGCTTTTGAATCGGCGATGATTCCTGCAAAGTACATTGCATCATAGTTACCCGTTGCATATAATTGTTCTGCAAGTTCATGGTTTATTTTTATTTGCTTAACATATGGTTTCATCGATCCAATCGTTACACCAAATACTGGCTCCTTGGCCCCGTTTGACATATATATTTTTTTTGTACGTTCTTTTCCTAATGTTTCTAATTCCTGTATTACAGTATTGAAATCCATATTAGTATCCTTTCTGAATTGATAAGTTGTTCTTACTCGATTGTTTTAATAATAAAATACTCTTCTCTATTGAAGTTTCAATATAGCCGACTATTTGCTCCATTGTAAATACAGTAAGCGGTATTTTGAGTATTTCTGTATCATATTGCAGGTCACTTAAAATACTAGGAATAAATGCAGTTACTTCCTCATGGGAAACCTCCTGCAAATAACATATTTCAAAGGGCTCTTTCAATAATGCAGAAAGCTGTTCATTCAAATGATAGTGCTCAACTAATTGTGCATTTAAAATTTTAAAATCGTTATGATAAACATTCAACAGTTCGGGCTTTGCTTCCAAACGATTTTTTAACCAAGGGATGAAAAATCCCTGCAACCATAAATCATCGGCAATTAAATGTACATAATAACCATTGATATAGTTTTTTGAAACCTCATTTTTATACTTTTTATAAAATGCTTCGTAATTAATTGTTCTAGTAAACCTTTGTAGCTCTCCACTGTAAAAATGTGATGCGTCTTTAGCCATTATGGCTGCATCTGCTGCAATTCCACCTATTATAAATGTTGCTTGATCTTGTATGTTTAATGCCTCTGCCACTTTATAAGCAATAATAGCATGCATAATTCTTGAGCCCATAAGTACCTCCATTATAGTATGTAATTTTAAATTCAATTTAACAGATAAAAATCCCTTTTATTAAAAAGTTAAAATATACCACAGCATAATAAAGCAACCTCTGAACAGAATAAATTCAGGAGGTGATATTCATGAAAAACAACAAAAACATGAATACTGAATTTGGAATGGAAACAGACGTTAACAAGGTTATTAAGCAAAACCAGCAGGCTGAAGCCAAAAAGCAGCAAGCTTCTGGTTTATACGCTAATAACGGTTTACAAAAAAATCCAAGTTCAAAGAACGCGGAATTTGGTATGGAGACCGATGTGAACCAAGTTAAAAAGCAAAACCAACAAGCTGAAGCTAAAAAGCAGCAAGCTTCTGGTATTTTTGCAAATAGTGGTTTACAAAAGAAACTAAGTTCAATGAACGCGGAGTTTGGAATGGAAACAGATGTAAGCCAAGTTAAAAAGCAAAATCAACAAGCTGAAGCCAAAAAGCAGCAAGCTTCTGGATTATTTGCTAAAATTCGTTCCCAAAACGGTAATAAATAATCGAATATCATCCCCAAACCGGCAATTTTTATTGCCGGTTTTTTTCATTAACAAAGAAAAAAAGCGTTGGAGCTTAGTGCCCCAACGCTTTCTTCTTAGTACATTTTCATATATTGATCACGTTCCCACTGGTGGACAGTTGAACGGTACATATCAAACTCAATTTCTTTTGCTTCTTTAAAGTTTGCATAAATGTGGTTGCCTAATGCTTTTTGCACAACCTCGTCTTTTGCAAGTAATGTTAACGCGTCGTCTAAAGCTGCTGGTAAATTATCGATGCCGTTTGCTTTACGCTCTTCTTCGTTCATTACATAAATGTTACGGTTAATTGCTGGTGGTGGAGTTAACTTTCTACGAATACCTTCTAAACCAGCCTCTAAAATAACTGCCATCGCTAAATATGGGTTTGCAGATGGATCCACTGAACGAACTTCTATACGTGTTGAAACTCCACGAGAAGAAGGAATACGGATAAGCGGTGAACGGTTTTGCGCTGACCATGCTACATAACATGGCGCTTCATAACCTGGTACTAAACGTTTATATGAGTTAACTGTTGGGTTTGTAATTGCTGTAAAGCCTTGTACGTGCTCCAGAATCCCCGCCATAAATTGCATCGCCGATTCAGATAGGCCTAATTCAGTAGACTCATCATAAAAGGCATTTTCTTTTCCTTTAAATAAAGAAACGTTAAAGTGCATTCCTGATCCGGCTTCACCGAATAAAGGTTTTGGCATGAATGTAGCATGTAAGCCATGCTTACGGGCAATTGTTTTAACAACTAACTTGAATGTTTGAATATTGTCACAAGCCGTAATTGCATCTGCATATTTAAAGTCGATTTCATGTTGGCCAGGTGCAACTTCATGATGTGAAGCTTCAATTTCAAAGCCCATTTCTTCTAACTCTAAAACGATGTCACGACGGCAATTTTCGCCAAGATCTGTAGGTGCTAAATCGAAGTAGCCACCATGGTCATTTACTTCTAAACTTGGTTCACCTTTTGAATCTAATTTAAATAAGAAAAATTCTGGTTCAGGACCTAAGTTGAAGTTTGTAAATCCTAACTCTTCCATTTCTTTTAATACACGCTTTAAGTTGTTGCGTGGATCACCAGCAAATGGCGTACCGTTTGGATTATAAATATCACAGATGAATCGCGCTACTTTCCCTTTTTCGGCAGTCCATGGGAAGATCATAAATGAATCGTAATCTGGGTATAAGTACATATCCGATTCTTCAATACGTACGAAACCTTCGATTGAAGAGCCATCAAACATCATTTTGTTATCCAATGCTTTATCTAGTTGGCTTACTGGAATTTCTACGTTTTTGATTGTGCCTAAAATGTCTGTAAATTGTAAACGAATGAATTTTACTTGTTCTTCTTGTACGAGTTTCTTAATGTCTTCTTTTGTGTATTTACCCACTAAATTCCACACTCCTAAAATTGTTCAGTAAACGATTCTTACCAAAGTTATATAATTTACACGCTATTGATAAAAGCGTGATAAATCCCCTTGTCGAAGAGATGTTTTTTGCATGCGTTGTGCTTGACGCATTTCTTCACGCAAAATTTTACGTAAATCTGAATCTGAAATAACCTCTTTACTCGCCTGCTGGATCGCTGGATCATTTTTCATGTCAAATACTTTTTTTATACCTGCCATGTTAATACCCTGTTCAAGCATATCCTTAATTTCCAATAAGATATCGACATCATTTAATGAAAACATCCGACGATTACCTTCTGTACGGTGTGGCTGAATTAAATCATGCTCTTCGTAATAACGAATTTGTCTGGCTGTTAGATCCGTTAATTGCATGACGATACTTATCGATAATAGTGGCATTGAACGTCGAATTTCACTACTCATTTAATTCACCTCCCTTACCGCTATATTACGACTTGTTACGTTCATTGTCAATTATATGTTAGAAAAACTGACATACAGTGTTTAAGTTAGCATTTTATATACTGTTTCTAGAGAGGTGATGAGCAAATAATGAACTGACAATATACTATTACCCTTTTTTGTCAACTTTATAACAAACAAAAAAATCGCCCGTTAAATTGGACGATTTTTTACAAATTAAGTTAGTCTTTGTACAGCAGCACAAATCGCATATTTAACATGTTCATAAGTTAAGCCACCTTGTACAAAAGCTGTATATGGAGGACGAATCGGACCATCCGCTGTCAATTCAATGCTTGACCCTTGAACGAAAGTTCCTGCTGCCATAATTACGTCATCTTCATATCCAGGCATATACGCAGGTTCTGGTGCGAAATGAGCATTGATTGGCGATGCTGCCTGAATTTCACGACAAAACGCTACCATTTGTTCAGGAGTACGGAATGCTACTGACTGAATTAAATCTGTACGTACATCCGTGTAATGAGGGGAGGTCGTCATACCGATTTCTTCAAGCATTGCCGATGTAAAAATCGCGCCTTTTAAACTTTGCGCGACTATATGAGGTGCCATGAAAAAACCTTGATAAAAATCTGCTAACGTATTCAACGATGCACCAGCTTCTGCACCAATCCCTGGGGATGTCATACGGTATGCGCATTTTTCCACTAAATCTGCACGCCCTGCAATATAACCTCCTATTTTCGCAAAGCCACCGCCAGGATTTTTAATTAAAGAACCCGCCATTAAATCGACGCCTACTTCCGTTGGTTCGAGCAATTCAACAAATTCACCATAGCAATTATCAACAAATATAACTGCATTTGGTGCAATTTCACGAATTTTTAATACCATCTGGGAAATTTGTTCAATTGTAAAGGATGGTCGTGTGGCATAACCTTTTGAGCGTTGAATTGCAATCATCTTTGTATTTTCATTAACTGCATTTTTCACACCTTCCCAATCGATTTCCTTATTTCCGATTAAATCAACATGAGAATAGCCAATCTTAAAATCCTTTAATGATCCTGTATCCTTTTCACCACCGTCGACGATTGATTGAAGTGTATCGTAAGGCTTCCCTGTAATATAAAGAAGTTCATCACCCGGACGCAGAATGCCAAATAGACTTAATGTAATTGCATGTGTACCGGATATAATTTGAGGACGCACAATCGCCGCTTCCGCTCCAAAAGTTTCCGCATATACACGCTCTAAATTGTCGCGACCTTCATCATCATAGCCATATCCGGTAGAAGGATGCAGATGAAAATCACTTACTTGATTATTTCGGAAAGCAGCGAGCACCTTTTGTTGGTTATAAAATGCACGATCATCTACCTGCTGATGATAAGTACGTACTTTTTCTTCCACTTTCGTCGCTAGCTTTATAGTTTCAGGTGTTAATAATGATTGAAATGCCATAATATTACTACTCCATTCTGTACAAACTGTAACCATTATACCTTAAAAAAATTAATTTTGACGAATGTTTGAAAAACTGCTATCCTTCATGGCGATAGTATTATTTGGGAGAGATGTTTATGGCTTGGGAGGTATTCAGTGTTATTGGAACAATTGCATTTGCAATATCAGGTGCAATTGTGGCTATGGAGGAAGAATATGATTTATTTGGTGTATATATATTAGGAATTGTTACCGCTTTTGGTGGGGGTGCAATCCGTAATATATTAATTGGTTTACCCGTCTCAACACTATGGAATCAGGAAATGATGTTTCAAATTGCACTGTTTGCAATTACCGTTTTCTTTTTAATACCTCATCACCTCATAAAGCATTGGAATCGTTGGGGAAATGTTACTGATGCGATTGGATTGTCCGCCTTTGCGATTCAGGGTGGGATGTATGCTGTACATTTAGATTTGCCACTTGCCGCTGTTATAGTAGCAGCTTTATTGACTGGAGCTGGCGGTGGTGTTGTACGTGACCTTCTTGCGGGAAGAAAACCTATTGTATTGCGCCATGAAATATATGGGGTTTGGGCTGCTAGTGCCGGCTTCTTGTTGGGTCTTGAAATCTTTCAGGGAGATTTATTTTTATATATATTATTTGTCCTAATTACCGCTTTGCGTATTTTATCGTATACAAAGGGCTGGGGATTACCATCAAAAAAAATTAACATAGCAAAATAACAGAAAAAAAAGCTGTATCAAAAGTTAATGCGACTTTTGATACAGCTTTTTAAGTAATAAAGTAAACGAGCTGGCTACTATCGTAAAGGTATGTCCAAAATAACACTGCACATTCACCTATCAATAATTACTTGAATTCCAACTCTCCATCATAGGCCATCATGCCGCCTTCTAGATTCGTTACATCAAAGCCTTTTTCTATTAAATATTCACAAGCATTCGCACTACGAACGCCACCTTTACATACAACAATATAAGACTTTGAACTATCTAGTTCATCTGCACGTTCCGGAACTGAGCCAAGTGGAATATGTACTGCACCTGGGATCATTCCGTGCTCCACTTCAAAATCTTCACGTACATCGATTACATGCAAATCTTCATTTGCATCCAATAAATTGATCAGTTCATCTGTTGTCATTGTTTTCATTATAATTCCTCCAATACTTGTACCATCTTAGTCATTATAATCAAACAATTAATATTGCGCTACCGTTTAGCCGGATTACTCTTCTTCATCAAGTAATGTAACGTTTTTGGAAGGAACAAAGGTAGAAATGGCATGCTTGTAAATTAATTGCTGTTTCCCTTCCGACTCCAGTAAAACAGTAAAATTATCATAAGATTTAATTAAGCCTTTTAATTGGAAACCATTCAATAAAAATACCGTTACAAAAACATTATTTTTACGTAAATTATTTAAAAACGTATCCTGCAAATTCAGTGATTTCATCATCGTCCAATCTCCCTTACCATAAAATACATGCAATAGTTAACTATTCGTTATCCATATATGATATACCTTTTAAAATTTTAAATTAAACTAATTATCTTGTTCCAGTCATTCCCGATCCATGAGATATCCATTTTATTGCGGAAGTAGGTCAATTGGCGTTTAGCGTACCTGCGGGAGTTTTGCTTAATTTGTTCGATTGCTTCTTCAATCGTTACTAAACCATCAAAATATGCATATAATTCTTTGTAGCCAATAGCCTTAATCGACTGTACATCCCGGATGCCTGCATCATATAATGCACGTACTTCTTCAAGCAATCCTGCTTTCATCATTAAATCTACACGTAAATTTATACGTTCATATAATTTCTCGCGATCCATGTCTAAGCCAATTATTAAATGATTGTATAAAGGAATATTTCCACGGTTGAATTGCTCTTCCGCTCGTGACACACCGGCAAGCTCTGCCATTTCCAATGCACGTATGACGCGTCTCGTATTATTCGGGTGAATTTCTGCCGCAGAAACCGGATCAATCTTTGCCAACTTAGTATGCATCGCCTCTGGTCCTAATTTCACAAGTTCTTCATAATATTGAAGACGTGCTTTTTCATCGACTTCTTGCTTTGTAAATTGAAAATCATAGAGAACGGATTGCACATAAAGTCCTGTTCCTCCTACGATAATTGGCATTTTACCGCGGGCTTGAATTTCTTCAATTTTCCCTCGGACTAGTCGTTGATATTCCGCTACGGAAAATGCTTCTGTAGGTTCTTTAATACTCAGCAGATGATGTGGAATCCCTTCCATTTCATCATCAGTGATTTTTGCTGTACCGATATCCATATTGCGGTATACTTGCATTGAATCCCCATTAATAATTTCCCCATCTATTTCTTTTGCTAAACGTATGCTCAGCGCTGTTTTACCAGATGCTGTAGGGCCAATAATGGCCACTACATCAATTTTATTATTCATCTTTTAACCACCGTACTATTATTTCCATTACTTGATCCTTCTTTTTTTCATTTAATATTTCATGTCGCATTCCTTCAAGCAAATGTACCTTCACATGTTCCAGCCCAGCATCCACAAGCTGTTTACCTGTGCGAAGAACACTTTTTCCATTTTCATCTGCAATCGGGTCAAGTGTACCGCTTATAAGCAATATTTTTAAATCAGGGCGAATTCGTTCATTTTGACTTTTATTTTTTAACGTGAGAATCCCACCGGTCAAATCCGAAAAAAACTGGTGCGTCGCGATAAAACCGCATAAAGGATCCTCAATATATTTTTTCACTTCGTCGTCATCAGTAGTGAGCCAGTCAAAGTTCGTTTTTGGATTTTCTATGTGCCGGTTAAAACCTGCAAAACTAAGCTTATGCATTAGGAGGCTTTGCTCTTTTGCGCCTTGCAGCTTCACTAATTGACCTGCAATGGCATGACCGGCTTCATGTAGTAATTTCGAAGAACCTGTACCACTTAATACTAAGCGTTCAATCATTCCGCTATGTTGCTGTATGAAGCGTCGAGCGATAAATGAGCCCATACTATGACCAAATAATATAGGACGACTTACACTATCTTCTTTAAAATATGCGAGTATTTCATATACATCCTCCACTACACGGTCAAAACCATTCTGATCTCCATAATAACCGAGCATACCATTTTTTTGTGCTGTATATCCGTGACCTCGATGATCATGGGCCGTTACGAAATAGCCTTCTTCACAGAGTTTTTCGGCAAAAGCTTCATAGCGTTGACTATGCTCTGCCATTCCATGCAAAATATGAACATGTCCCATCGTTACTTGATTTGGTTTAAAAGTGCGCACAAATATATCGTGTCCATCTGACATTGTTACAAAGAAAGATTGCTGTTCCAAAAACTCCACCCCTTTTAGGAATTTACATTACTCGTTTGAACATTTTCTCGACTTCATATGATGTAAAATGAATTAAAACAGGGCGTCCGTGGGGACATGTAAATGGATTATCTGCTTTTCGCAAATCATTGATCAGTCTGTCCATTTGCTCTTTATTTAAATAATGATTTGCTTTAATCGACTTTTTGCAGCTCATCATAATAGCTGCATCTTCACGCAATTTTTTAATATCTGTTTTCCGTACTTTTAAAACTTGCTCGATCAATTCTTCAATAACTTCCTGCTCTTCCCCTTTTGGAAACCAAGTCGGATATTCCCGTACAACAAATGACGATAGTCCAAATTCCTCCAAATAAACACCTACTTCTTCAAGTGCTTCTTTGGATTCTTTTAAACGCAAAGCCTCATCTGCAGCATAATGGAATGTTAAGGGCATTAGTAATGTTTGACGTTCATTTGCATTTACTTCTCCCACTTTATCACGGTAATATTCATATTTAATTCTTTCTTGGGCAGCATGTTGGTCGATTAAATAAAAGCCGTCTTCCATTTGAGCCACTATATAAGTTCCATGAATTTGGCCGACAACTTCAACGTCTGGAAAATGACGTTTCACCTCAGGCTGAACAAATGGCTGTTCATCTTGTATAGGCTTTGATTCAATTGGCACTGCAGGTAATTCCGTCTCGGGCACTTCATTATGGACGTCCGCGTATTGTACAGAATGCTGATTTCCAATTGAAATTGGTGTATGCGGTTCTTTTACAACTGAAGAATCACCCGATAATCTTTCCACAATAGTCGTTAGCTTATTCTCATCAAATACCGGTGCCGATGCTTTACTTGGATTCCAAATATTCATTTGCTCTTGCTGCGGACGAATTGGCTTTTCCTTTTTTTCGGCAAGCGGAATCCGAATTTCTTCACGAATAGCCAAGCGGATTGTATCTTCAATTAACTTTAATAGCTCTGGCTCTTTACTTAATCGAACTTGATGTTTTGCAGGATGTACATTGACATCCGTTAATTGTGGATCCCCTTCTACATAGAGGAGCACGATTGGAAACCGCTCAATTGGTAAATACGTATGGTAGGCATTAATAATTGCCTTTTGAATGACGAAATGCTTGACCCACCGCCCATTGACGAATAATGACATATAATTTTTCGACGCACGGGTTACTTCTGGTAGGCTGGCAAAGCCATGGATCTTATAGTCATTATTACTAGCTTCAAATGGTAGCATTTTTTTTGCATGATGTGCTCCATATATTGCTGATAGTACTTGCTGTACTTGGCCGCGTCCATTTGTTTGAAGCAATGTTTGATCATTATGCACTAATTTTATCGCGATCGTTGGGTAGCCAAGCGCAATCCGATTAATAAAATCAATTGTATGCCCTAGCTCCGTTTGAATCGTCTTTAAATATTTTAATCGTGCCGGTGTATTGAAAAAGAGCTGGGCTACTGTAATATCTGTCCCACGGCGAAGCGCAGTAGGCTGATGCTCTTTTAAATGGCCGCCTTCTAAATATAAATGCACACCCCCATCTCCATCCGATGTGCGCAGAGTTAATTTAGAGACAGAGGCAATAGATGCCAATGCCTCACCGCGAAAGCCAAGTGTGCGGATTCTGAATAAATCCTGCTCTTTTTCTATTTTTGATGTGGCATGTCGTGAAAAAGATTTAAGTGCATCTTCTTCATCCATTCCACTGCCGTTGTCTATTACTTGAATAGAGCTAAGACCAGCTTCTTCAAGAAAAACTTCAATCGATGTACTGCCCGCATCAATTGCATTTTCAACTAATTCTTTGACGACGGATGATGGACGTTCCACTACTTCACCGGCTGCAATTTTATTGGATAGCCACTCATCCATTATTTGAATTTTCCCCAAAGCTGTTCCCTCCTTATTTATTGCCTAATAACTTTTGTTGTAGTTCGTATAATAATGTCATTGCCTGCATCGGTGTCGTACCCATAACATTCAATTTTGTTAAAGTATCAAGCACTTCCTGCTGTTCGGGTGCAATAACGGGTTCCTCATTGATTGAGAATAATGAAAGCTGCAATTCTTCGTCTGCAGTTTTTTGAGGGACCTGCTCTAAAATGGATGGCGTTTGTTCACGAACAACGCTTGTATTAGGTTTTTCGATACTTGTTGCCTCAAATTGCTCAAGTAAAATACGGGCACGCTGTAAAATGGCTTCAGGCATTTCTGCAAGTTCAGCCACATGTACGCCGTAGCTTTTGTCAGCTGCCCCTTTTTTTACTTTGTGTAAAAATACGACACGGCCATCTTGTTCTGTGGCACTTACATGAACATTTTGCAATCGAACAAGTTCGTTCTCCAAGTCAGTCAGCTCATGATAATGGGTTGAAAATAAAGTATTTGCCCCGATTTCTTCATGAATATATTCCATCATTGCCTGCGCTAAGCTCATACCATCATATGTTGAAGTTCCGCGACCAATCTCATCAAACAGCAATAAACTGTTTTTCGTCGCATGTGTGATCGCATGCTGTGACTCTAGCATTTCAACCATGAATGTCGATTGCCCGGCAACTAAATCATCCGCTGCCCCTATACGTGTAAAAATTTGATCGGTAATTGGCAGGATCGCTTCATCTGCTGGTACGTAACATCCCATTTGTGCTAATACGACGATTAGGGCAACTTGACGCATATACGTACTTTTCCCCGACATATTCGGACCAGTAATAAGCATCATATTTTTATCATCGGTTAACACACAATCGTTCGGTACATAGCTTTGTTTATTAAGCATCTTTTCGACTACAGGATGTCGTCCTTCAATAATTCGCAGTGAGCGCCCCTCGTGAAATTCAGGCTTTGTAAAACGATATTTATCCGTCACCGCAGCAAAGCTCATCAAAACATCAAGTTCACTAATCTCAGATGCTAATGCTTGCACACGCGGAATATAGGCTTTCAATCGATCGCGCAATGCAACAAACAAATTATATTCCAGGGCCAAACTTTGTTCTTCCGCATTTAAAATAAGTGCTTCCTTTTCTTTCAACTCTTCAGTAATAAAGCGCTCGGCATTAGCTAAAGTTTGTTTTCGGTCATACCGGCTTAAGTCCGTATTATTTAAATGAGACTTTGTGATCTCAATATAATATCCAAATACTCGATTATAGCCGATTTTCAGGTTTTTAATTCCTGTTAGTTCCCGCTCTTTATGTTCAAGTTGGGCTATCCAATCTTTGCCGTTACGCGAAGCATCCCGATATTCGTCCAACTGTTCATTGTACCCATCGCGAATTACATCGCCTTCCTTAATCGAAATCGGCGGATGATCAGTAATTGCCTCTGCCAAAAGCCGCTCTACATCAGCACAAACATCCAGCTTTTGCCCAAGAATTCTACATTTTTCATGACCGCTATTAATTAATTTCTCTTGAATTGTTGGTACTTGACGTAAAGACTCTCGTAATTGGGCAAGATCACGCCCTCCAACTGAACCAAATGCAACACGGCCCGCTAATCGTTCCAAATCATACACGTTTTTTAATAATCCTGTTAATTCATCACGTAAAAAGAAATCTTCTAACAACTCGGTCACAATTGATTGACGTGATTCAATTGCATTTTTATTAGCCAATGGTTGGTGTAGCCATTGCTTTAATTTCCGTCCGCCCATTGCCGTAACTGTTTCATCCAACAGCCATAACAGAGTACCTTTTGAATCTCCACTCCGGATTGACTGGATAAGCTCTAAATTTCGTTTGGAATTTGTATCGATTCGAAGAAAATTGTTTGCCTCCGTATAATTGAACGGCTGAATATGGGATAAAGAGCGCATTTGTGTTCTTTCCACATATTGCAACAACCGTTTAGCCACACCTTGTAGATTGACCGGTAAATGAGACACATATTGCGCAGCGCGTGCCCCTTCCATTTCCTCCATTTCCAATGACAATACGATGCCGCCTGCCTCGGCATACTCTGCAAGCAGTAACTGTAGCTGCTCTGTAACGATCACTTCTTTTATTGCATATGACTGTACTTGCTGAATCAATTGTTTCGCACTGCCTTCAATAATTGAACAATTTGATTCCCCTGTAGATACATCTAAATAGGCAAAGGCGATTTCATTTTCCCCTATGCTTTCTGCGGCTGCAATAAAATGATTCGACTTCCCATCGAGCGCTTTTCCTTCAGTAATTGTTCCGGGCGTAATAACTTGGACAACTTCACGTTTCACAACACCTTTTGCATGTTTTGGATCCTCTGTTTGTTCACAAATCGCCACTTTATAACCTTTTGCTACAAGTGTTTCAATATAGCCTTGTGCAGCATGATGTGGAACTCCACACATCGGGATGGGATTATCCGTATTACCTGCACGCGCCGTTAATGTAATTTCCAATAATTGTGATGCATTTATAGCATCATCAAAAAATAATTCATAAAAATCGCCTAGACGATAAAATAAAAAAGCATCCTTATAATCTTGCTTTACGAGCATATATTGTTGCATCATCGGTGTGTATGTAGTCATGTTTATTTCCCTCACTTGCTAAAACTTGTACAAGTATTATACCATTTGCCTCGTAATTTTCCTTGTAAACGCAATGAAAAAAGGGATTGTTTGAAAGAAATCTTCAAACAATCCTAAATTGTACAGATTATAATGTTGATAATGTTTACTATTTACTATACACGTGTTCCGATTAAACCCGTTTACGAAAATGACGAGGATTCATAGTCTCCACTAGACGAACTAGATGAACTAGACGAGCTAGAAGATGACGTGCTGGATGGCTGCTGTGAGCTTTCCTCATAAGACCAATCTTCTTCATAGTCAAGTGGGTGCACATTAATCACTACCGTTGTTTCACCGATAATCTCCACTAAAAACTCGCGTTCGATCGTTACTTGGAATTTATCTCCCTGCTTCGTGATTATAGCCTCAATACAATTTGGCTGCTGCAATACACGAGTCTTCACATCATTTGAATCTACTTCTTCTCCATCACGGAATGACAGTTTTATACGATCCTTATAAGTGATTGTTTCAGTATGAACTGCCGTTTTTGAATGGTTGCTATAAGCATACCAAACATTCACATCGAATTTCCCTGTCACATCAACAAATTTACCATTACGCTTTGCCTGGTATTGATGATTGATTACCCAGCAACCTAAAATGCTTGTTGGTGCATTCGGTGGACTGAGCGTTTCAACACATTCGGTACGCTTTTTCCCTTTCGCTATAACTGCTTTTGTCACAATTTGGCGTAAACGCTTCACCGAACATCTCTCCTTTCTTCAACTACTCGATTTATTGTATGCGGCAGGTGCCTAAAGGGTGAAATGAGTTTTTATAAAAGAAAAAACTACTACAAACAAGTTGTAGTAGCATCTTTCACTATTGTACGGTCATTTCTTCAGCCAATAAATCATTGATTTGTTCAATAGGCATTGGTTTATAATAATAGTAACCCTGACCAATTTTACAGCATAACTTTTTTAATTCGTTATGTTGTTCTTCTGTTTCTATCCCTTCAGCAATTGAAACCTTATTTAAGTTGCTCGAAAGCTGGATAATTGTTTTAATGACGACATTCATTCGTGGATTGGATAAATTATCCATCATCACAGATACAAATTTGATATCAAAAAAGAAGATACCCTATATTGGGTATCTTCTCATATTATTTATGAACATGAACCTGGTGTGCTATTACGTACTTTTGAACCAGTCTCACCTTTTAATAGATCGCCATCTGTAGAAGCAATCACTTCATCTGTAACATTGTTAGCAATAGCATTCGAAACTAATTGCAGTAAACCGTTTACCTCTGTTTGAGATTGTTTAAATTGTTGAACAACTGGTAAATCGTCAATTTCTTGTTCAATACCTGTTATTTTGCCTTCAATCATTTTTAACGCTTTCTCTTTCCCTAAGTGCTGGAAGTTAACGGCTTGCTTCTGCAATGTTTTTAATGATGCAATTTTTTCACGGACAAATTGGTTTTCATTAATTTGCTCTTCCGCTTTTTTGAAGAACTCAACTTCTTCAGTATTGGCAATCATATGGGCAATTTCTTTTGCTTTTTCAATAATTTCGTCTTTAGTATATAATTTTGTTGTCATTTTACAAATTCCACCTCTTCGATTACTTCTTCTACAAACTCACCTAACAATGAATATGATTTTGCTTCTAAAATCTTAACTTGCACAAGCTTTCCTATATACTTTGGATCTGCTTTGAAGTTCACAAGACGGTTTTTACGAGTATAGCCAGCTAAAACATCATCTCGTCTTTTACTGCTGCCTTCAACTAAAACTTCAACTGTTTGACCTTCCAAATCTTTTAATGCTTTTGCGGAATACTCTCCTACAACTGCATTAAGACGTTGTAAACGGTCTTTCTTCTCTTCATCCGTTACATTATCTGTCATTTTGGCTGCAGGTGTGCCTTCACGTGGCGAATAAATATACGTGAACGCCATATCAAAACCTACCTGGCGATACAATTCAAGCGTTTCCTGGAACTGTTCTTCCGTTTCGTTTGGATATCCAACAATAATATCAGTCGTCAATGTTACACCTGGAATCGCCGCTTTAATTTTATCCACTAATTGTAAAAAGTGCTCCCGTGTGTACTTACGTGCCATGATTTTCAAAATTTCATTTGAACCTGATTGGACAGGTAAATGAATATGATCCACCAAGTTGCCACCTTTGGCCAGTACTTCGATCAGATGATCATCAAAATCTCGTGGATGACTAGTCGTAAAGCGAATACGTGGTATATCAATTTTGCGAAGTTCATCCATTAAATCGCCTAAACGATAGTCGATGTCGTCAAAGTCTTTCCCGTAGGCATTTACATTTTGACCTAAAAGCATAATTTCTTTATAACCTTGTGCCGCCAGATCGCGCACTTCCTGAATAATCTCATCAGGTCTACGTGAACGTTCTTTGCCGCGCGTATACGGAACTATGCAATATGTACAGAATTTGTCGCAACCGTACATAATATTTACCCATGCTTTGATTGAGCCTAGGCGTTTCTTCGGAAGGTTTTCAATTACATCGCCTTCTTTTGACCAAACTTCTACAACCATTTCTTTTGACATGTATGCATCGTGTAATATATTTGGCAGACGGTGAATATTGTGTGTTCCAAATACCATATCGACATGCTGGTATTGTTTTAGGATTTTGTTGACGACGGATTCTTCTTGCGACATACATCCACAAACACCAATTAGCATTTCTGGGTTTTTACGCTTATATTTTAACAGGAAGCCAAGCTCACCGAATACTTTATTTTCTGCATTTTCTCGAATGGCGCAAGTATTTAGCAATACAACATCAGCCTCTTCGATTAATTCAGTCGGTGTATAGCCAAGCTGCATGAAAATACCGGCCATTACTTCAGTATCATGCTCATTCATTTGACAGCCGTATGTGCGAATATAAAACTTACGGTCTTGTCCCATACCTATATACTTTTCATCAATATCAAAATCTTTATGATATTTCACTTCTTCTTTACCGCGTTTTTTTGCATCTTTAAGTGAAGGAGCAGTAAATACTTTTTCAAAATATTTACTATAGTCTTTTTCTTCCTTAGGTTGCTTAATCTGCTGACTAGCTAGTCGTTGTTCCTCATTCATCGACCCAGAGCCCCTCTCATTTATTACATTTACTCATTTTATCATTATAGCGAACTGTTACTAGTCCCGACAAGTTAGTCAATGAATTGTTTATAACTATTTACATCATTCGTCCGCAAAATTGTAAGAAATGTGACACTTAATTTAATCACTTGAGTCCATTTCATCTCATATTTTGCTTCAAATTGGTGCTTTGGCAAACGCAAAACATCTTGAAACACTGTTTTTGCATCAAGCTCATGCTGTGATAAATATGCCAGGAAAGCCAAGAACAGCTTATGATCCTCTAATTGTAATTCTTTATTTTCTATTAGAGCATCCACTCTGCCTGCAGGTGAGTTGCCACGCTCGAACAGTTTCGTCAGTTCGCCCTCAAGTTTTTCGTTTTTATATTGTAGAAAGTTTAAAATGTCCGTCATAGCATACAGCCCCATTTTAAAAATTGGATTTCATTTCCTTCTTACTGTAGCAGATTAGTAAATATTTCTCACCCAAAAAGCAAAAGGCAGAAAGATTGCTCCATCTGCCTTTTTAAAAACATTATTTACTATCATCCATTTTCAGTACCGCCATAAATGCTTCCTGTGGAACCTCTACTGAACCGACTTGTTTCATACGTTTTTTACCTGCTTTTTGCTTTTCAAGTAATTTACGTTTACGAGAAATGTCACCACCGTAACATTTTGCAAGTACGTTTTTACCCATTGATTTAATTGTAGAACGGGCAATAATTTTTTGACCGATTGCAGCTTGAACTGGTACTTCAAACTGTTGACGAGGAATTAGTTCTTTTAATTTCTCTACAATTATTTTCCCACGCTCATATGCAAAGTCTTTATGCACGATGAAACTTAGTGCATCGACTTGTTCACCATTTAATAAAATATCCATCTTGTTTAATTTTGATGGTTTGTATCCAATTAACTCATAATCGAATGATGCATAGCCTTTTGTATTGGATTTTAAGAAATCGAAGAAGTCGTAAACTATTTCAGCTAACGGCATTTCATAAACGATTTTAACTCGACTATCATCAATGTAATCCATACCTGAGAAGTTTCCGCGTTTTTTCTGGCAAAGCTCCATAACTGCTCCTACGTAATCGTTAGGCACCATTATTGTTGCTTTAACATATGGCTCTTCAATTTCGTCAATCTTTTGTGGATCCGGCATCATTGAAGGGTTATCGACTTTCAATACTGTACCATCCGTTTTTGTTACTTCATAAATAACAGAAGGAGCTGTCGTAATTAAATCAATATTAAATTCACGTTCAATACGTTCCTGGATAATTTCCATATGAAGAAGACCTAAAAATCCGCAACGGAAACCGAAGCCTAATGCTTGAGACGTTTCTGCTTCATATTGAAGTGCTGAGTCGTTTAATTCCAATTTTTCTAATGCTTCGCGTAAATCATTATATCTCGCTGTATCAATAGGATAAAGACCACAATATACCATCGGGTTTAACTTACGATACCCTGGTAGCGGCTCTGTCGCTGCACGACTGCCGGCATAAGTTACCGTATCACCAACGCGTGTGTCCTGTACATTTTTTATTGATGCAGTTAAATAGCCTACATCGCCAACAGTTAATTCAGCTTGAGGTATTGCTTTTGGTGTATGAATGCCAACCTCGATAACTTCAAACTCAGCACCGGTTGCCATCATTTTAATTGTATCGCCTGCTTTTACTGTTCCATTTACGATACGAATAGAAATGATAACCCCTTTATAAGCATCGTAAACTGAGTCAAAAATTAATGCTTGTAATGGCGCATCCGGATCTCCCTGTGGTGCCGGTACTTTTTCAACAATTTGCTCTAAAATATCCTGAATCCCAATACCCGCTTTTGCAGATGCAAGTACTGCTTCAGATGCATCAAGGCCAATTACGTCTTCAACTTCCTGGCGCACACGCTCAGGGTCTGCAGCTGGTAAATCGATTTTATTGATTACAGGTAAAATCTCCAGATCATTGTCCAATGCTAAATATACGTTTGCCAATGTTTGCGCTTCAATTCCCTGCGCAGCATCAACAACTAAAATGGCACCTTCACATGCCGCTAACGAACGCGATACTTCGTATGTGAAATCGACGTGACCAGGAGTATCGATTAGATGGAATGTATAAATTTCTCCATTTTTAGCATTATATTTTAATTGTACTGCATTTAATTTAATCGTAATTCCACGCTCGCGCTCCAAATCCATTGAATCTAATAGCTGTGATTTCATTTCACGCTGTGTAACTGTTTGTGTTGTTTCTAAAAGACGATCTGCTAAAGTTGATTTCCCGTGGTCGATGTGTGCAATAATCGAGAAATTTCGGATATTTTCTTGACGTTTTAAACGTTGTTCTCGGTTCATGTATAATTCCTCTCCTAATTAGAAAAAACACCTGAGCCCATTATGGGTTGGTGTCACTACGTATGTAGATTATCATCCATTTACTTTTCTACTAAAATACAGCCCCTATATCCATCCAATTTGAATGTAATGGAACAATAGAGGCTTTCTTATTTTAAATTATACTATGAATCGTAGTAAAACGACAACAGCGAACCTTCAACTGCCATAGGAAAAACGCATTTCGCTCAGACTACTGCGAAATGCGCTTTTACATATTTGTGCAAGGAGTAGTGTTTAAGTTCCTTTTAGGAATGCCACTGCTCACTTTCATTTTATAAATTCCCTCTAAAATAATTACACCGCCGCCTCAACAAATGCGAGTCGGATGGCCTGCGCTAATACTGCCATTGTTCGGTGAAGTTCTTCTTCCGTATTGTCAATACCGCCAAGTTCAATCAGCAACATATTCGGAGCAAGATCCTGGTTATAAACACCATTCACATGATCCCCTTGTTGTTTTAATATGCCGCGTGAAATACCAGGTAACATGTTGTTTAACTGTTTATCCAGCATTGTTGCATACGCTAAATTTGCTTCATATGCCGGGTGTTCCGCCCCCACGACAAATGCCACTTTTGCATAGCTTTCCTCATTCACTGTATGTGTAGTAGCCTTTTTCGGAACTGCATCACGGTGAAAATCAATTACCAGTCCGTATTCACGCTCTTCCAAATATTGTTTTAATATAGGGCGAGCAACTTTGTAGGCTTGAGGTAACCTTGCATCCACTAACTTCATTTCGTTCATTACATCAACATCAACAACATGTGGTGTGATTTCATTTAATTCGAAATAATACTGCATCATTTGCTGTAAAGAGAAAATATTCATTTCCTCATCATATACTGCCTGCATCCCTTTAGTTTGTTTGACAATTGGCTTATACGACTCATGAGAATGTGTAAACATTAGTAATACATTAAATGGATCTGGATTATACGGCGGTTCTTCGACTACTGTTGGTAGCGGATCTGCTGCAGCATAGACGACGTGTGTATTTTCAGGTTTTTTTGTGGTCATTTCATTATTTGGAAAAGGGAATTGCCCAATAATGATAGGCAGTGAAAATAAAAATAAGAACAATAATGAGAAGCGTTTTAGTTTCCGCAAACACATCACCCTTTCTCCAATACAATATGGGGGAAGAGCAAAACTTAGAACGTATAACTAGTTTTTAGTGTATCTAAAATTTATTTTTTCTTATTTTAAGTAGATTGTTTTTGCTCTATCCAATTAAACAAGCTTTCCCCTAATAAAAAGGCATATTGACTTAGCCAAAAATCAACCTCTTTTGGCGTAACCATAAGACGCTCAGGATGGGTACTAAACACTTCTTCAAATAATTGTCGGCGGTCTTCATTTGGCCACGTTGCCCATTGTCCGAAAATCGGCTCCACTTTAGATAGGTCCACTTCTTCATTTACAGGTGTCCAATTTGTTACAGACAGCTTCCCGGAAGGCTTCCCTTTTTCTTGTATTTTTGCTGCAATCGACCTAAAAGCTACATCTATTGCATCTGCAATCAATATCGGAGCTTCTACAACTGTTGGAATTCCGATTGCCGTTACAGGTACACCTAACACTTCCTTGGAAATTTCCTTACGATGGTTTCCTACACCCCCACCCGGATGAATCCCTGTATCTGTTAACTGAATGGTTCTACATAAACGCGCACTACCACTTGTAGCGAGTGCATCGATTATAATTACGAGCGATGGCTTTATTTTTTCTGTTAATGCATGAATGTAATCACTTGTTTCAAATCCAGTTTGACCCGTCACACCCGGCGCATATAAAATAAATTTAGGCTCCTGCAGTTCCGATTGTTTTTTATGCATTGCATCAATAGTATATGGACCAATTGCATCTGGTGTAATCGTCTTATTCCCTAAGCCTATTACTAAAACTTTTGATTGTGCAGTAATTTTCAAATCTTTATGCAGATCATGTAAATAATGAATTAATGATTCCTGTAGTTGTGAAAAGCCATGTTGGTCTTCCGAAGTTAATGTAGGTATTGATAATGTAATATACACCCCTTGTTTTTTGCTGATTTGTTCTTGCCCAGCCGCATTCACTTCAACCTTAGTAATTTTTACTCGGTTTTGTTGCGACTCCTCCATATGAACGCCACGTTCATGCTTTAATTTTTCCTTGTCCGCTTGCGTTTGCTGAAGTAGGACTCCTGCTGTTTCATCAATTAAATCTGTGCGATTCCAATCTATTTTTTTCATAAATGCACCTCCACATTCCAGTTTGTTCAAACTGTCAAGTAAATATTCTTTGCATTTATGTATTGCAATTCTTTCAATCCTTTGGTAGAATGATTTTTGTTGTATTGACACATGAAACAGTGAGAAAATACTCATCTCGTACCTAAATCTAGGAGGTGAAAGAAATGCCAAACATTAAATCTGCTATTAAACGTGTAAAAGTTAACGAAAAAGCTAACGCTGCTAACGTACAAGCAAAATCTGCTATGCGTACTACAGTTAAAAAAGCTGAACAAGCCATCGCTACAGGTGCTGAAAACACTCAAGAATTAGTAGTTGCTGCTTCTAAAGCATTAGATAAAGCTGCTTCTAAAGGTCTTATTCACAAAAACGCGGCTTCTCGTAAAAAGTCTCGTTTAGCGAAAAAAGCTTAATTGTAAAGTTATAAAGCCAACTGCGCATTTGTGCAGTTGGCTTTTTTCGTATAATATAAATAGTTTTATAAGACGGTTATGAATCATTAAGTAGATGGATAAATCTTAAAATACCTTATCTTATAGCTTCCTCATTAAAAATAGCTCTAAATGACGTTCGCGATTTCCACCTGTTGTTTTCAGTTGAAGATCTACCTCAGCCAGACTGTAAAGCGCTTGGAGTAAACGCTGATCGGTAGGACGACTTTTTTGGTTCGAGATAATTTGGACACGGTAAGGATGGATTTTAAGTTGCTTTGCAATTTGCTGCTGATGATAGCCCTTTTTTTGCAAATAGAAAACTTGTGTCATTGTGCGAATATTATTTGCGAGTAACCCAACCAACTTAATAGGTTCTTCTTTTTGGCGCAATAAATCATGATAAATTTTAAGTGCCTCTTCTTGATTATGCTCCAAATAGGCATTCAGCATTTTGAATGCGTCATGTTCAAGCGTCTTCGCTACTAAATCTTCCACAAGTTCACGTGTAATTTCCAGCTCTTCACCTAAATATAATGCCATCTTTTCCATTTCCATTTGAAGTTGGAGCATATTAGGTCCAACCATTTCAAGCAACTTTCCGATTGCTTCATCCGTAATAGCTTTCCCGTGCTTATGGGCTTCATTTTGAACCCACACATTTAAATCATGATTTTGCGGTGTTTCTGCAAGGATAACTGTACATTTATCCTTCATAAGTTTCGTGATTTTTTTTCGTTCATCCAGCTTTTCATATGGAGCGATAAATACCGTAATTGCAGTATCAGTAGGGTGTTCGAGCCAGCTTTCAAGACGTTTTAAATCATGATCAATCTTTTCTTTTCCCTTTTCAGTTGCTTTTAAAAAAGATGTGTTTTTAGCAATTATTAGTTTGCGTTCAGAAAAAAACGGAATCGTATCCGCTTCATCGATGACATAATCTATCGGTTGTTCATTTAAATCAAAGGTCATCACTTCTGCTTCTTCCACTTTTTGAAGTGCAGATTTCAATTGCTTTATTGTTTCATCTACAAAATAAGATTCTTCTCCTACAAGCAAGTAAACCGGTGCGAAATTCCCTTTTTTAAAATCCTGCCACATTTTTGTTATCATCTGGGGAACCTCCTTTACTTTCGTATTTCTTAGTATAACATTTTTTAATTAATTGAGAATGTACAGATTCGCTTACAATCCCGAAGAACAGGGAAAAACAATTTAAAATAACAAGCTAATTACTTTGTGGACTTTTCTTGAAATTTACACTTATTATTATCACCAATAAAAGGAATAATTAGCATTTCATATAGCATTTTTAATTAGATTATTCTATAATGATTGGAGATTAGGAGGGATACTTATGGCAGGACATCAAGATCCAAACTATGTAACTGAAAACCCATTTGAAGGTCGTGGCCGTGCGATGAAAGGCAACGACTTCCCAGATGCTGGTTACGGTTTCGTAATTGGTGGCGGTTTCTTTATTACAATTTTTATCATTGCAATTATTGTAGAAGCAGCTACACGTATGTAATCCTAAAATGGAGTGATTTCTATGTAAATAATAGAAATCACTCCATTTTTATTTCAAATAAATTGAATTCGATTTTTCTATCGTAATTTCACCTTTAGTTATCGTTACTTCTATCGTTCCTTCCAATCCAGTTGTTGCGTGTGGGATATGGTATGATTCAAAACGATTTACTACATCAATATGCGGATGATTGTACCGATTGTTTTCCCCAGCCATAAACACTGCAAATTTCGGGTTTGTCAGCGCAACAAACTCTTCAATGCTTGAAGTCTTGCTCCCATGATGACCGGCCTTTAACAAATCAATATTCCTTAGCTTTTCTGTATATAGTTGAATTAATTGCTGTTCCCCTTCTTTTTCAAGATCTCCTGTAAACAATGCCTTATACTGATTATGCGTTACCATAATAACAAGCGAATCATTATTCCCTTCGTATTCAATATCAGCAGGCCATAAATACTCAAACGTCGTCGCACCAACTTTCCAATAATCCCCTGCCATCTTTTCGATAAGTTTTGTATTTGTCTTCTTCAGTTCCTGTAAAAAATCATTCATTACAGGCTTTGAAATCGAACCTGGCGTGACATGTACCTCTTTCACAATCACCTCTCGTAAAACTTCTTCAGCCCCTTCCACATGGTCGGCATCGGCATGAGATAATACAAATGTATCAATCGATTGTATGCCGCGCCCTTTTAAATAAGGTACTACTATTTGGCGACCCACCTCATAAGGTGTTTGACGCTCTTTCCATTTCTCCTGATCAAATCTTAATAACCCTCCCGCATCAATCACTATAACGGATTTCCGGTAAGGTAATTCAATAACAATGCAGTCTCCCTGCCCCACATTTACAAAGGAAATTTTTAAATCACCGTCCCAATAGGATTGGAAGTGAAAAACTATTGCAGGCAGTACTAATAGTAAAATTGCCTTTAAAGTGGATTGTTTATCAAGCAAATAGAAGGTAATGAAAACGGAGCTATATAAGAAGACCAACCATAAGATAGATGGTTTTCCCGGGTTCCACATTTGAATAATTGGCTGTTGAATGATGAATATAAAGTTTGTAAGTGCCGTACGCAATGGCTCGTATAGGAGAAAAACAAAAGAATCAAACGGGAGTGGTAAAAAAGTAAGAACTAAAACCGCAAGATTAATCGGTAGGATAACAAAAGAAAAAAGCGGTACGAAGAAGATATTCGCTATAAAAGAAGAAAGACTGATTTCAAAAAAGTGAAAGAGTAACAATGGGTAAACGAGGATTTGACAAACAAAGGTGATGAAAAAGGATTGAATCCAAAAGTTAGAATACCGCGCTAAAATCCGACTCGAGTACACTAAACTGTATGTAGCTAAATAAGAAAGTTGGAAACCTACTTGAAAAATAACACCAGGTTCTAATAGAACAAAAATGATAAAGCTCAGTGACAAAGCATCATCCATCGGAATATTCCACCGGAAATACCGGGCAAGCATAATAAATTCAACAACACTTACTGCACGCCATATAGATGGAGCACCTCCTGCTACAATTGCATACATCGGTAATATTGCAAGAAGGAGAATTGTGGCCGACTCTCTGCGAATGCTCATTCTTAATAACAACTGGAAAAATAGGAAAGAAACGAGGGCAACATGCAGTCCGGAAATCGCAAATAAATGTGTAATCCCTAATTTTTGATAGGCTCGGTTCAATTCATCATCGACATTATGCTGTAAACCGATTAAAAGGGCTTGTGCTTCAGCAACAAGCGAAGGAGGGAAAGTTTCTTCTATATGGAGTTTTAATCGAAAGCGTTGGTCATATAAAGGCTGTAAAAAAGAATTTCCCTTGCCCACAAAGGTAAGTTGGTGAATTTCGATAATCCCTCTCGCGTTTTTACTTTGCAAATACTGGGCCATAGAAAAGCCATAGCGGTGCGCAGGAACAGATGGGGATACTTGCTCCCCGACAACAAAAAAATTCGAACCAGCGAGTTGCTGGGCTTCCAGGAGTTGCTTTTCCTGTTCACTTTTTATTTCGTAGGTTACATATAGCTTTTCGCCTTCTGCATTGGTCATAAAACCTCGTAGCATAACGCCGTTAATTCTGTATTCATCAGACCATGTCAAGATTGCCGGAAGTTCGACTGAAACGGAAAGCTTGTTTACTTCATAGGAAAATAAAAGATAACTCCCAATCCCCGTGAAAAAAACGAAGACGAGATGTATTTTGAGTAATTGCTTATAATGACAAAACAGCAACAGAATAACTAATAATGCAAGTAGCCTTACCGATTCTAATGCAGCAATTGCACTAATACAAATCGACAAGGCGTAAAATATCCAGTTATGCTTGAACAAGTTTACCAAATAAAGCATGCATCTTCTCCTCTAGAGGGAGCAACTGTTCATTACTTGCACCTAACTCACGAAGCTTCTCGAGCATTTCAAATGTTAAGGCAAACTTTTCATCTTGCAGAAAATCTATTTTTGCTTCATCGAATGGGATGTGCTGAACATGGACATCAGCCTTCTTAAATAGTTCCAAAGCATATACATTATTTTTATAATCTTTGGCATAGTACACGTTTTTAATTCCTGCTTGAATAATCGTCTTCGAACAAGGCAAGCATGGGAAATGCGTCACATAAAGGTCAGCCCCATTTGCTGGTGTACCATATTTAGCACACTGCAACAGCGCATTCGTTTCGGCATGGACTGTTCTGACACAATGATTGTCCACTACATAGCACCCTTCTTCAATACAGTGTTCATCACCGGAGATTGATCCATTGTATCCACCGGCAATAATACGCTTCTCTCTTACAATAGTTGCCCCTACCGCAAGACGGGCACATGTACTTCTTAATGCAAGTAAATGGCTTTGCGCCATAAAAAATTGATCCCAAGTAATTCGCTCCATATGATAACCCCCAAAAATTATATCACTTATCAGTTTATACATAGTTCGAACCATTCGCAATGTATGATTTTTTGAAATTTCACTTTATTTTACATCAATTAAGTCCTTTAACTGCTCGAATGTTTTGTCCCCGATGCCTGTCACCTGCTTCAAATCTTCAACCGTGCGAAAATTCCCTTGCTCTGATCGATGCTGAATAATTGCACTGGCTTTCGAAGGTCCTATTCCAGGCAATTGGGTTAACTCTGATTCAGCCGCTTTATTTATGTTAATTTTTCCGGAGCTGTTACCACTGCTTGTTGAATTTATTTCCGTCATTTGCAGAAAAAGTTCCATTTCTTCCAATGCATCTTCACTAGAATTAGGAATATAGACAACCATTTCATCCTGTAATTTTTGTGCATGGTTAATGAGCATTGGATTTGCATCATCCGTATAGCCCCCTGCCGCTTCAATTGCATCGATAATTCGCTGTTCTTCTGACAAGGTATAAACACCCGGAAATTTTACTGCGCCTTTTACATCAACAATAATTGTTTGTGGAGTGTCTTCCATTTCTGTTTCCGGAATATTAGGAGTAGAGCCTATAGTAGCCAAGGCGTTTTGGTCAATTGTTTCAATCGTAGCACTGTTCGAGGAATCTTGAATAAAAAAGAAATAGACAACTATTACCGCAAGTACACTACCCAGAATAGTGACTTGCTTTTTATACTTCTCCACAAATGGCTGCAAATTAAAAAACACCCTTTCATAAAGAAGGTTTTATATATGGAGCTTACTTCCACTATACAAATTTCACTTCTTTATGAAAAGGTATTTCATCTAAAACTGCCGAAACATTCTTTTTCGGGCATTTTATTTATTTTACAGCACGGATAAAAATACGTTCACTTTCTTCAGTCGGCTCGTCGTTTGTCCAATCAGCCGAAACCTCGACATGTGAGAAACCGATTTCTTTTAGCCAAATAACATATTGTTCATAGCTAAAAGTTCTTTGAAAATGTTCTTCATCAAATCGTTCATACAATCCACTTTCTGTCTGTAAGAAGAATGTCATTTGATGGTAGACTGAATGCGGATACTCCCCGTGCTCTGTATGCCACACATAGGAAATATCTCCGTCATCATACGTAAATGGACCGTCTAAAAATGTATCATCCATTTTGTATATGGAGTGCACATCGAAAAATAGCTGTCCCCCAGTCCGAAGACTTTGGAAAATCCTTTTTAATGTTTCAATTACTTGATGTTCTTCTTTTAAATAATTAATCGAATCTATTGGAATGATTGCTACATCCAAGTCACTGAAACCGTCTAGTTCGTCCATCGACATTGCATACAGTGGTATTGTAATGCCATTGACATCCATACGAGCGCTTGCAATCGAAAGCATTTCCTCAGATAAATCGATACCTGATACATTGTAGCCTGATTGATGCAATAATAAAGCAAGTGTTCCCGTGCCACAGCCAATATCCAATAAATTTTTATAGTTCTGTGCAGGGGCATGCGATTGAATCCACTCTACATATTCCACGTACGGAATATCTGTCATCAACTCATCGTATACTTCTGCAAAACGCTCATAACTATTCATTGTCAGCTTGTGGTGCGTCTAATTGTGCTGCATCTCCCCATAAACGCTCCAAGTTATAGTATGCACGCTCATCTTTGTGGAAAATATGCGCTACAACATCACCCATATCAACTAAAATCCAACGTGCTGTATCAAAGCCTTCCAATTTACGAACAGTGTAGCCCGCTTCTTCAGCTTTATCTTTGATTTCTTTAGCAATAGCCTGTACTTGGCGTTCTGAACTACCTTCAGCAATAATGAAGTAATCAGCCAATAAAGAAATCCCCTTCATATTTAGGGCAACAATATCTTCCCCGCGCTTGTCATCTATTGCTTTGTACGTAATATTTAATAACGTTTCATTCATGTATGTTTATTCCTCTCTCATTAAAAAGTTATAGCACTCAATTGATACAGGGTAAATAGCCTGCTGTGATGAAACTAAAAAACTGAGGGTATGTGTTATACATGCCCGAAATGCATCATCCAAATTAATGTCTGCATCGGCTCTTAGTTTTTCTACACCATGAAATTTACGGTTTGGCTCAATCATATCTGCAACAAAAATTATTTTTTCAAAAGTTGTCATATCCGCTCGCCCGGTTGTATGGTAACGAATTGCGTTTAAAATCTCTTCATCTTCAATGTGAAATTCAGTCTGGGCAATCCATGCCCCGATAGGACCATGTAAAATCTCAGCATTCCACTCAAGTAAACGAGGATCCATCTGCTGTTCAATCACAACTTTTTTCATCCATTCGACATCTGCATACTTCGCAATATCATGTAAAATGCCTGCGATTTCTGCCCTTTTTGGATCTTCCTGATATTTTTCGGCTAAACGAATCGCCGTTTCCATAACACCAATCGAATGAATATACCGTTTTTCGGGCATTCGCTCTTTAATTGCTGCCAATAACGTCTGACGATCCATACAAACCTTCCTCTCGAATAAACTGTTCAACAGCCTTAGGCAATATAAAATGCAAATTAGCCTTATCTTGCTGTAATCGGTTTCGGATATAAGTTGAAGAAAGGTCTATTTGGGGCGCATCAACCATGTGTACATTATAAGATGTTTGCGCTTCACTACCTGGACGCTTCACTCCTACAAATGTTACAAGCTCCATTAACTCGTCAATTCGATGCCATGTAGGTAATGAATCAATCATATCCCCACCGATAATAAAATAAAACTCAGTTAGCGGTTCACGCTCACGCATAGCTTTCATCGTATCGAATGTATAGGATACACCTCCACGGTCAAGCTCAAAGGTCTCCACTTTAAAATAGGAGATTTCTTCAATCGCCAGCTCAACCATCCGAAGACGCTGTGCATTTGTAGCAGAACTCAACATTTCCTTATGTGGCGGCATTGCATTGGGCATAAAACGTATTTCCGCTAAATCAAGTGCAGCATACACTTCATTGGCCATCATTAAATGTCCGATATGTGGTGGGTTAAATGTACCGCCAAAAAGACCGACTTTCTTCATTTCGATTCACCTATTTCGTAGCTACTTTTGGTAATACGATTTTTTTGTTATTGCGTGATTCTTTATATAAAACAACTGTTAAGCCAATTAGTTGTACCAGCTCTGCACGTGTTCCTTCAGCAAGCTCTTCTGCTACAACATTTTTATCTTCTTCACAGTTATCTAAAATACGTACTTTAATAAGCTCGCGTACTTCTAATACATCGCGTAATTGTGCAAGCATTGCATCATTTACGCCACCTTTTCCAACTTGGAAAATTGGATCTAAGTGATGTGCCTCAGCACGTAAAAAACGTTTTTGTTTACCTGTTAACATAATAATTTACTTTCCTCCTAATTGCGCCGTCAAACGGGCAATCATTGCATTTGTATTTGGATAATGGCCTAACCAATATTCATAGGCAATCGCCCCTTGATGCACGAACATGCCTAAACCATTAACAATTGTCGCCCCTTTTTGCTCAGCCGCTTGCAAAAATGGCGTCATTAATGGATTATACACAATATCTGCAGCAATTGCGCCTGCCGGGAACTTTTCAAGCGAAAACGGCAGGGCAAAGTCCCCCGTTGTCATTCCTGCCGGTGTAGTTTGTATAAAAATTTGGAAAGCAGCTAAGTTCTGTTCTGCTTGTTGCAATGAAATAGCTTGGCCTTCATTCATCTCATCTGTAATTTGCTGTGCATTTTCAACCGTTCGATTGGCAATCGTTATATCTGAATAACCTATAAGTTGAAGGGCAAATGCGATACCACGTGCTGCTCCACCGGCTCCGATTAATAGAATCGGTGCATCACGCTTGTTTGTACCGATTACTTGCTCTAATGCTTTCACAAATCCCGGACCATCTGTATTATAGCCCTTTAGTTTCCCTTCAGCTGTACGAACGACAGTATTGACCGCGCCCATCTTTGCAGCGAGTTCATCAAGTTCATCCAAAAAGGGAATAATCGTTTGCTTATGCGGTATTGTTACATTCCAGCCACTTGCGCCCAACAGCTTGAATGATGCTACAGCTTGTTGTAAATGTTCATGCTTCACATGTACCGGAATATAAGCCGCATCCACATTCTCTTCTTCATACCATGCATTATGCATCTCCGGAGATTTTGACTGTGCAATCGGATCCCCAATAACCGCAAACCACTTCTTCATCAACAATACCTTCTTTCAACTTATCACAATCATTCAACTAAATTAACGATGGGCGGATGAATACTTCTACCCCTTTTGGAGCATGAGCGGCTACAACTACATTCGCATGCTGTACCGTTACCCATCCTAATCCTGAAATGACCACATCTGTTTTTGCTTCTTTAATTGAGAATTCGTGGCGTACTAGCGGTGGCAGTTGTTCAATATGCTTTGTAGTTGGGGGAGCCAATAATTCACCTTTATGCTCTTCATATAAGCTATCCGCACGTTCCAGCTTCGTTCTGTGTATTGGTAAGTCGTTTGCTGCATGTATTGTAAATGCAGCACGTTCACCCTGAATAAAATCAAAACGGGCAAGTGCTCCAATAAATAATGTTTGCCCTGGATTTTGCTGATAAACTTTTGGCTTAATTTCTTTTTTTGGCATAATGTATTTCAATTCGCTCGAATCAATATGGTGAGCCATTTGATGATGATTAATAATACCTGGTGTATCATATAATGATGCACCGTCATCCAGTGGAATTCCAATCATATCCAATGTTGTCCCTGGGAAGTGAGATGTTGTTATAATTTCACCTTCCCCTGTAGCCTGCTTAATTATACGGTTAATGAATGTTGATTTCCCTACATTTGTACAGCCCACTACGTATACATTCTTGCCATTACGATATTCTTCAATTGCTTCGACTACTTCCTGCATACCCATTCCTTTATGAGCGGATACAAGTTTAACGTCGATTGGCTTTAACCCTAACGCCTTTGCTTCACGCTTTAGCCAATTAATTACTTTCTTCTCTTTCACTGATTTAGGTAAAAGATCTGCTTTGTTGGCCACTAATAGCACAGGATTATTTCCTACAAAGCGGTGCAAACCAGGTAACCAGCTGCCATTAAAATCAAAGATATCTACGATTTTTACGATGAGGCCTTCCTGTTGTCCAAGACCGTTTAAAATACGTAAAAAGTCGTCATCTGTTAAGCTGACTGGTTGAATTTCATTGTAATTTTTTAAACGGAAACAGCGTTGGCAAATAATCATTTCCTTTTCTAGAGAGGATGCAGGGGCATACCCTAATCCATTTTTATCTTCTGTTTGAATCACTGTTCCACAGCCAATACATTGTGGCATTTCGTTCATTAACTATTTCCTCCTAACTGGTATTGCACAACTATACAACTTGGGCTACTTATTAGTCTTCCCAAGGATACTTTCCTTTTCTTCTTAAATCATTGTAAACACGACGTTCTACAAAACGGTTAAATTTTGTAACAAGTCCGTCGGAATCTGCTACGGGGCGCACTAAAAATGTATACAGCTTTTGACGCTTCGCACCCATTACATCCGTCAATAATTGGTCTCCCAACATAGCTACTTCATGGCGACGTAGACGTAACTGTACAAGCGCCGCATAATAAGCCGCACCTAACGGTTTTTTCGCCCTAAAAATAAACGGAATACCATGAGGTTCTGCAAATTGACGTACGCGTGCTTCATTATTATTTGATGCAATAATAATTTTGATGCCTGATTCACGCATCATTTCAAACCATTGTACAAGTTCATCTGTTGCATCCGCACGATCCCATTCCACTAGGGTATTATCCAAATCCGTAATAATACCTTTAATGCCTAATTCGTTTAATTTTTCTGGTGTAATTTCAAATACACTACGAACAAATTCATCTGGTAATAAAAAGTTGTACAAAGCCGTTACCCCTAACTCAAAATTTATTTAATCATTATAACATAGTAGCAAATGCTTCTCCCATTTTTATCTTCGCACCATTCGTTACATTCTCAGTAAATTCAATAGCATTCTGTTCAAATAGCATAACAACAGTCGATCCGAAAGAAAAATAGCCGACTTCTTCCCCTTTTTTCCATTGCGTTGATTTGTTTGTAAGTTGAATAGAATTAACAAATGTTGCACCTACTTTAATAAAGGCAGTACAAAAATCTTTTTCATAGTTAATTTCGCTAATCATACGATAATTATGACTAATCGGTTTTTTTCCATATTGTAGACCCATTTGGTTTACTGGGTAGGATTTCTTACCCAAAATGTATTGACGCGTAATGACACCATCAACCGGACTATGAATACGATGATAATCAGCAGGGCTTAAATAAAAGACAATATACTTGCCATTGCTATATCTGTTAGCCTGCTCTTCATTTCCCAATAAATCCACTAATGAATACGGTTTATTTTTAACTGTAAACATCATACCATCCTTAATATCGCCAAACGCTTCCAATTTCGCATCCACAGGACTCGCAAATATATTTGAACGTATATCTACAGGACGCACTTCACCTTTTAGCTCACGGACAAAAAAATCATGTAAACTTGTAAAATCTTTTGGTGATTTTGAAACTTCTTGTATATTAATTCCGTATATTTGACTATAACTACGAATAAAATTTTTACTCATACGTGATTGAGCAACATGTTGTAAAACTTTCGAAGAGAGCTTACCGTTTGATAGTTCTATCAAATTGCGGTATAATTTTTCCTTCATTCTATGTCCTCCCATTTATAATAAATATGGAATAAAGATAAATTATATAATGTATAGGCGCTCAAGGAAAGGTATTATGCAGAATTAAACTATTACCTTTTTTTCTAAGGAAGAAGTATAATAGAGAATAGCCGAAGCGCAAGGGAGTGTTTTACCAATGTTTTTACTTCAAAAAGTGGATTCAACATTAAAAAAAATTAAAGCCAATGCTGCAAATATTATTACAATTACAAATATGTCATTTGGTGGCGCCGCAATTATGGCAACCTTAAATGAATACTATAGCTATAGTGTTTTATTAATTTTTATTGCTGCTTTTTTAGATCGTTATGACGGGAAAGTTGCCCGCAAATTTAATCAGGAATCCGAATTAGGAAAACAACTTGATTCCATGGCTGATATTATTTCTTTCGGTGTCGCCCCAGCCCTGTTAATGTATGAAATGGCGTTAATGGATGCAGGTATTACCGGTATGATGATGCCTGTACTATTTATTGCTGCTGGTGCATTAAGGTTAGCACGATTTAATGTAATGGATTCGACTGGATATTTCGTTGGTTTGCCAATTACAGCAGCCGGTACATTGCTCACGTTCTCTTATTTCTTTACAAATTCATTGTCTAACACATTTTACATGATTCTTTTCCCCGTATTAGCACTACTGATGGTAAGTACATTTACATTAAAGAAGGTGTAAGAGCAAATTCAGCTCTTACACTTTTTTCATTTCTCCGCAAAATTTATCATATACTGTCGAAAAGACGAAAGGATGTATATTGCTTGAGCGGTTTTGTGACAGCATTGCTTCAACTTTGGCTTGAGCTTCCCGCACTATTGGGCTATTTAAAAGGTCAAACGTTTTACAAACCTTTATCACGTGAGGAAGAAGAAGAAGTCATTAATCGTTTTATAAATGGCGATGAAACGGCACGAGTTGAACTGATTGAACGTAATATGCGATTAGTTGCCCATGTCGTAAAGAAGTTCCATCCCCCTCATGACTTACTGGACGATTATATTTCAATTGGAACAATTGGTCTTATGAAGGCAGTAAGCAGCTTTACTCCTGAAAAAAAGACCCGCCTCGCTACTTATGCAGCACGTTGTATTGAAAATGAAATTTTAATGCATTTACGTGCTCAGAAAAAAGTACAAAAAGACGTATCATTATTTGAACCAATCGGAGTAGACAAAGATGGACAGTCACTGCAAATACGGGATCTACTACAGTTGGATGAACCTTCGACCATTGAAAAAATTGAATTACGGGAAGATTTCGCACAGCTGTATCGTTATTTAGATACGTTAGACCCTCGTGAACTTGAAATAATCTCTTATCGCTATGGTTTACAAAACTTTGACCCACATACTCAAAAAGAAATAGCAAAACGTCTCAATATTTCCCGCAGCTATGTATCCCGCATTGAAAAACGTGCGCTAATTAAGCTTTACCAGCAGTTTAAACATAGTGAGAAAGAATAAGTTCTTTTTTACAAATTTTTCGGATACCCGAAGAGCATTAATTTAATTTTTATTGCTAAAAAACTGCCTAATCCTTTATCAGCGATTAGGCAGTGTAAATTGAATTATTCTTGCCGTTACGTTTAACTACTTAAAGTTTTGTAATGGCATTTAACACGACTTCTGTCGAGTGCTTTGCTGCTACCGGTAAAAACTCATCAAATGACATGCCGGATTCTTGTCCAGCAATGTCGGATAATGCACGAATGACAACAAATGGTGTGTTGAACTGATGGCAAACTTGCGCTACTGCAGCTGCTTCCATCTCCACTGCTTTCATTGTTGGGAAATCTTTTCGAACCGCCTCAACACGCTCAGGATTGCTCATAAATACATCTCCTGAACAGATGAGTCCCACACTGTAGTTATGTTCCCCAACTTCTTTTACAGCCTCTTTAGCAACTTCCATCAATTTTTCATCTGAGTTATAGCATGCAGGCATCCCGGCCATTTGACCAATTTCATAACCGAATGCAGTTACATCTACATCATGATGGCGCACTTCATCTGAAATGACAATATCCCCCACATTTAAAGCGGCATCAAAACCACCTGCCGAACCTGTATTAATTACAACTGTTGGGTTAAATTTCTCCAATAAAATCGTTGTTGACATAGCTGCATTTACTTTTCCGATACCGCTTTTCAACAGGATAACTTCCTTACCCTCGTATGTACCTGTTGTGTATTCACTGTTTGCAATTGTTTCTGTATTCGTATTTTGTAGAGCACCTCGTAATAATTCTACTTCCTGCTCCATTGCGCCAATTACTGCAATCTTCATTTGTTAATTCCTCCAATAAAACTATTTCTTGAATTATATCGTTAAACACCTTCAAGAGTGTTTAGCACTTCAACTTGAATAGGTTTCCATCCTTCATTGTCAATCCATTCAATACTTACCCGATACTTTTGTTCCTTATCCATTGATGTCACAACAGCAATTGCACTTTTTGCATTTCCGTTATTATTTACACGTACTACTATGCTGTTTTCCTGTTCCAATTCAATGACACTGAAGATCGCTTTTAGCTTTTCCTCATAGTCAATATGCCCTTTTTCGAATGTCGACACATGTTCACCTGTTTGTGCGGTCGGATAGACAGGCCAATTCGAATTTGTAATTACTTTTTGAACGGCCGCGGTATCTGAAGGGCTTACTGTATCCTCTGTTTCTTCAGGTAATGGATCCGCTTCATTGGATGCATCTTCGCCCTCTTCTTTAACATCTTGCCCTTCTTCTGCTGTTTGTTCATCTTCTGTCGCTTCTGATTCACCTGCAGCTAGATTAGCTGGTGGTTCCTCTTGCTGGGCTTCATTAGATGCTGGCTCTCGAGAAATAATAAAAATCAATGTCGCGACAATTAATACAGCAACAATTGCGATTAGGTAGTTTAGGCTTTTATCCGCTTTCTGAAACTTCGTTTGTTTTATTTTTTGTTCCGCATACTGTTGTCGTGTTTGAAATCGCCGTTTACGTTCCATTTCAATCTCCTCCTATGCATCATTATTTTAGCATTAGAAAAACAGATTGTGCACTAAAAACACACGAAAGAACATCATTTCGAATTACTTATATTTCTTGCAACAAAAGAAAAGCAGCTAGCGATTTCAATGCTAACTGCTAAGAAATTATTTTACTTCTAAAATAACAACTTCCATATCTCCGCCTGGTGTAGTTAATTTAACCACATCATCAACATGTTTTCCCATTAAGGCTTTTGCAATTGGTGAATCATTTGAAATTTTACCTTCCATCGGATCAGCTTCTGCAGAACCAACAATAGTGTATGACTCTTCAAAATTAGCACGTTTCCCGTTAATTAACTCATCGAATGTAACAGTTTTCCCTAATGAAATAGTATTTGATGAATCATCTTCTGTAATGATTACTGAGTTACGAAGCATTTGCTCAATTAGCGAAATTCGCCCTTCCACAAATCCTTGCTCTTCTTTTGCTGAATCATATTCCGAGTTTTCCGATAAGTCACCAAAGCTTCGAGCAGTTTTTATACGCTCCACAACTTCCGGACGCTTTACCGTTTTAAGCGTGTTTAGTTCATCTTCTAATTTTTGCTTTCCTTCAAGTGTCATTGGATATTGCTTTTCGTTTGACATTATTCCCACTCCTTAGTAATAACTTGAAAACGTTTACTTTTCTACGTTTTTCTCTTCTGTATTAGCGTTCATAAATAACAGAAAACCCGACTACTAGTTTACAGTATGTGTAAATTACTTCTTTTAGAAGAGATTTACACTGCAAATACTAGCAGCCGAATTTCATGAATACTTATTTATCTATCAACAAATTTTCGGCATAAATTACGCCCAGATTTTATTCAAATACACTCGAATAACTCTCTAAAAAATCTGTGACATTGCCAGGTACTAACTTTTTACATCCACCAATTAAAAATATGAGAGTTGTATAAAGTAAAATGTAAATATTGTAAATACTACATCATCATATTACAAGTTTGCCTCAGTTTCAAGAATTGTTTTTATTTTCGTAACCATTAAGTCTATAGCAACGTTGTTATCTCCGCCTTCTGGAATGATAACATCGGCATATCGCTTTGTCGGCTCGATAAACAGATTATGCATCGGACGAACTGCTGTTAAGTATTGTTCAATAACAGAATCAGCTGTACGGCCACGCTCTTTAATATCACGCTGAATACGACGGATAATACGTAAGTCCGAATCCGTATCAACGAATAATTTAATATCCATTAAATCGCGTAAGCTTTCGTCTTCTAATACTAGAATTCCTTCGACTATTATAACATCTCTTGGCTCTACATGTATTACATCGGCCGAGCGTGTATGTTGAACATAGTCATACACCGGCTTTTCTACCGGCTGATAAGACAATAGCTCATTAATATGTTGGATTAATAACTGATTATCAAACGCAAGAGGGTGATCATAGTTTGTTTTTAGACGCTCTTCAAACGTCATATGACTTTGGTCTTTATAGTAATAATCCTGTTCGATTACAACTACCGAACGATCTTTAAAAACATCATATATTGCACGTGTTACACTCGTTTTACCTGAGCATGAGCCACCTGCGATCCCGATGACAACTGGTCGCTTTGACATTTAGTTATTCTCCTTTCGCATCATATCAAAGTGTGATAATGAGCGATCTACTTTAAATTTTACAATTTGCAGTGGGTGTCGGGCAACATCAAGCTCATTGCCGTCTTCATCCCATATCTGACCAACTGTCATTTTGAATGTTTCCATATTTGGACCGAAAAATTCAACCGTATCTCCCGATTTGAAATAGTTTCGTTGTTCCAGCGTAACCATTTGTGTTTCAGCATCATAATCCATTACAAATCCTGCGAAGTCCCATTTCATTTTATGTGAATGGAAGCCGAACATTTGCTGTTTATAGCTTGGTTCACCTTCAAAGAATGATGAAGCTGTTGCACGGTTTGCACAGCGTGCTAGCTCTTCTAGCCACTCTTTTTCAAACTTGAAATTTTCCGGGTCAGCACAGTAGGCATCGATCACTTTGCGGTATACAGAAACTACAGTGGCTACATAGTGAATAGATTTCATACGGCCTTCCACTTTTAACGAATCAATGCCCAATTCAATCATATGAGGAATAGATTCAATTAACTTCAAATCTTTTGGACTCATTGCGAAAGGTGCTTCACCTTCGTTAAATAATGCCACTTCTTCACCGTCATTGTTTTCATATAAATCATAATCCCAACGACATGATTGACAGCAACCGCCTCGGTTCGAGTCACGTGCCGTCATATGGTTGGAAAGTGTACAGCGTCCTGAATAGGCAATACACATTGCACCGTGCACGAATGCCTCGATTTCAATGTCTACCTCCTCTTTCATTTTGCGCATTTCTTCCCCGCCTACTTCACGTGCCAAAACTACTCGTTCTAAACCTTCATCTTTCCAGTACTTTACTGCTTTCCAGTTCGATAAAGATTGCTGTGTCGATAAGTGGATTTCTAAACTTGGCGCTGCCTTTTTACACGTTTCGATAATAAGTGGATCCGCAACGATAATCCCTTTAACGCCGGCTCCCTCGATTGCTTGTAAATATTCTTCAAGCCCGTCCATATTTTCATTATGGGCAAAGATATTCGTCGTTACATAAATAACCGCGCCGTATTTGTTGGCGAATTCAACGCCTTCCTTCATTTCCTCGATCGTGAAGTTACCCGCATTTGAACGTAAACCGAATTCCTGGCCACCGATAAATACGGCATCTGCGCCGTAATGTACGGCTACTTTTAATTTTTCCAAGCTTCCTGCCGGTGCAAGTAACTCAGGCTTTTTTGTAATAACTGTTTTTCCGTTAATTGTTTCACGGATTTTTTCGTTTTGAATTAACTGTAGCATGTTGCGTTCTCCTTCCTAGTAAACTGTTTCCTTGTAAATGAAGCCAGTATCCAGTGGGCGTAACGCTGGCTGAATTGCTTCCACTTGTTCAAAGAGCGATGATTTGATTTCGTCATATGCATCTTCGCCTTGTTCAAAGTACGTATCAATAGCTTGACGGTAAAGATTTGTCACTGTCACAACATAATCAAATGAATGGAGAACACCATCAATTTTCAATGAGTCTATTCCCGCTTCAAATAATTCATTCAGTTCTTCGATAATACACATATCATTTGGTGAGAAAATGTGCGTACCGTTTAAATCTTCGTAAATCGGGTATTTATTTTTACGTTCTTTATCATGTAAAAACATATTTTTATTTTCTTTACGATTTTCGATTTGCATCGCTTCATCACGGTATAGGAAATAATTACCCAATAGTGAACGCTTTGACTGGAACATACATGTCATCCCATGTACTTGCACTTCAATTTCATGTTTTGTGTTTTCTTTGATTTCAATGACCTCATCAACAGAAAGCTCACGGGCAAGTACAGCACGTTTACTACCGCGATCACCCCAATAATTCACTTGGAAGTAATTTGTTGCTGTCGTTTCAGGATTCCAATGCAATGGAATAGTAATTCCTAATTCACGCACTGCTACGATAACGGCCGGATCACCAAAGATAAGTGCATCAACACCAATACGTTGCATTTCTTTTAAATATTCATCCAGTGCATCTAAACGGTCATTATGAAATAAAGCATTGACAGCTACATACACTTTTTTATCTGCAGCATGGATTAATTTCGTAGCTTCTTCCACTTGTGCTACTGTAAATTCTCCAGCCAATCGCAGACCAAATTTCTGTTCACCAATAACGAAAGCATCTGCTCCTGCATCAAGTAATGCAGCCACATGCTCAACGGATTGGGGAGTAAGTAATAATTCTGGTTTATTCACTCTAATCACCTCTTCAAACAAATTAACAATCCATCACCGACTGGGAAAAAAGCGCTCGTATAATCCGGGTGCGACATAATCCAATCTGAGAATGTTTTTAAATTACGAATCATTGTTCTTTTTCTTCTAGGCACTTCTTTTATATCTAAATTTGAAAGCCCATGCATGTACATATTATCGATATATAATACCCCACCCGATGGAACAAGTGGAGAGTATTTTTCGAAAAACTTCATGTACTGACCTTTTGCCGCATCAATAAAAACAGCATCAAAAGTAGTTGGAAGCTTTTCCATTTCTACCTCTAACGCATCGCCCTCAATTATTTGTATACTGTTTGCCGCCTCTGACCTTGCAATAAACTCTTTAGCATATTGAACGCGTGATTCATCCCGTTCAATTGTCACAATCTGACAATCGGGTAATGCTTTTGCCATTCGCAGTGCAGAATAGCCAATGGCCGTACCAATTTCCAAAATAGCTTTCGGTTTTTGAATACGCAATAATTGATTCAATGATTCAATTCCGGCAAGCTGCATAATTGGGACATGATGTTGTTTTGCGAAGTTTTCCATTTCTACTAATAACTCATCACGCTCAGAAATGAAGGAAGCAATATAAGCGTCTGATAATTCCATTCTTCATTCTCCCTTTACCTGGTTGTTTACGCATATCTTATATCCATAAGAAAAAAGACGAAACGAAGATGTTTGCGCCTACAAAATTGTTATATAAGGACAAAAAATCACAACTTATAATAGCATGAAAAGAAAAGGAATGCGAATAATCTTTACTAAAATTCATCTTTAGACGGATTTTAAAAGCTATCCGATTCCTTTCCTTCTAATTATCGCAAATATTTCTCAATGTTTGCCAAATGCTCATCATATGATTTTGCGAAGTGATTCGTACCTTCTTTATCAGCCAGGAAGTATAAATAATCGGTTTGTGAAGGATTTAAAGCCGCTTCTATCGACGTTTTCCCCGCTCCTGCTATCGGTCCAGGAGGCAATCCTACATTCTGATACGTATTATATGGGTTGTCTACTTCTAAATCTTCATACAACACGCGATCCTTATGTGAGCCTAAAGCATATAAAACAGTCGGATCGGTTTGTAATGGCATATCAATATCCATACGGTTGTAAAATACACTAGCTATTGTTTCACGGTCAGTTTGCGCTGTTGCCTCTTCTTCAAGTAATGAAGCAAAAGTCAATAATTCGTGCACTGTCATTTCACGTTCTACCAAAATCGGTGTATATTCCGAAACAATTGTGTTCATCGAAGTGAGCATTGTCTTTACAATCTCTTCAATCGATGGATTTTCTTCATAAAACGGATATGTTGCAGGATATAAATAACCTTCCAATGCATGGCGAATATTTTCATTTAAAATATTCTCTGTTAATAAATCTGGATATTCAGTCATTAACTGCTCCACATAAGTTTTGTCCGTTACTTTTTTCAAGAAATCTTCTGCTTTATGAGGTGTATTTTTCTGTATGACACCAGCTACTTGCTCAAGTGTCAATCCTTCTGGAACTGTCATTGTAAATACTGGTTCACGATACACTCTGCCCGTTTTTAAACTTTCAATAATTTCGTCCAGGGTCATCGATTGTGTTAAAGAATAGTCACCCGCTTGGAATGCAGATTCATTTTTAAATTTTGTATAATATTTAAAAATCCTTGCATCTTTAATGATTCCCTTTTCTTCAAGAATGCTTGAAATCAAAGTAATTCCCGAACCCATAGGAATTTCAACTTCAATTTGCTTATTTGATTCCGGATCCATTGGTTCTAATGCGGATGATACATAATTATAGCCAGAGAATCCTGCAATGGCGATAATGATGAGAACGGCAAGTGCGATGATTCCTACAATTTTTCGCACAGTTTTAACTTCTCCTTTACGCTCATTCATCTTATTGAACATTTCTTTTTTTGAATTTTCATCTAGCACGGGAGCCCCCCCTTTTTCTCTTTCATATGATACATAAATTTCACTTGCGATACAATAATGAACAATGAATGTTACATGATTTGTATTTTATTAGCGACGTTATATAGAATAAAATGTTCTATTTAAAAGTATATTTGATAAATTTATTAACAATATAAAAAAACCTAACTAACGAATAACGTCAGTTAGGTTTGGGACTAATTTTGTGATAGTGAGTTTAAAACTTGCTCGACCATTTCCCACTCGGCATCGGTTTCAATCTGCAATAAGTCATCTACTTCACCATTCTCACCTGGGATGTAGGCAGAAGCAAATACTTCTTCCAGTTGTGGCTCACCGTCTTCTAAAGTAGCGTAAAATAAATAATTTTTCCCGTCATTTTCGAATCGGTGTAATATTTGACACATAATTTCTTCATCGTCGTCATTCGTAATTGTGAAGTAATTTGTTTGATCTGCACCAAATTCAGCCATTAAAGTATTCATTACTTCCTCTACCATCGCCCACTCTTCATCTGTTTCAATATCAGAGAAGCTTCCCATCTCGCCATTTGTATCCAGAACATAACGCAACGCTGAAATACCAGCCTCTTCATCACCAACTAGCGTAAACAGTACATATGAATGTTCATCTGAATCAAAAGTGAATACGACGCGGCATTGTTGCTCCCCGCCATCTTCTGTTTGTAAAATAAAAATATTATCTTCCATTCCTTTTCCTCCTAAATAATAAAACAGAGAAGGCTCATCACCCACTCTGTTTTTATGGTATCGAATGAATTATTCTTCTTCGCCTAATTCGTCTTCAATTTGGTTTAATACTTCTTCAATTAAATCCCATTCCGCTTCAGTTTCGATAGGCGTTAATTCACCATCTTCACCATTTTCAGCAGGAACGAATGCAGAAGCAAAGATTTCTACTGCTCCATCTTCATCTTCTTCTGCTCCTACTAAAGAATATAATACGTATGATTTACCGAATTCTTCAGAATCAAAAGTGTGTAAAATTTCGCAAAGTTGTTCATTGCCGTTTTCATCGACTACAGTAATATTGTTTTGTTGTTCTGACATGAAAGTCACCTCTTCATTAAATTTAAGTATTGCCGGTTGTTGCTTCGTATATTATACATAAAGCTAGTGCATATAAATACAAATAAGCCCTAGTTTAAGCAACATTGTTAGAAAGGATAAAACTAACCGCCTTGTTTGAAACAAAGCGGCGTTTAGTTTTTACTGTCTAAATAACCTTGTAAAATCATGACCGCAGCCATTTTATCAATCACTTGCTTACGTTTTTTTCGGCTAACATCCGCTTCAATAAGCATGCGCTCAGCAGCCATGGTCGTCATACGCTCATCCCACAGTTTGACAGGGAAACCGAAAGTATCTTCCAATAACTTTTTATAGTTTTCAGAAGCTTCCCCACGCGGACCGATAGTATTATTCATGTTCTTTGGATAGCCCACAACGAATTCAGTAACATTGTGTGCCTTTACAAGCTCGTTAATACGTTTAATCCCAAACTCGCCTGCTGCTTCATCAATTTTTATTGTTTCGATACCTTGCGCTGTCCAACCGAACGCATCACTAATTGCAACGCCGACTGTTTTCGTGCCGACGTCTAAACCCATAATCTTCATTTTTCCGCCTCAGCATTCCTTCTAATATAAAACTTTACGAGCTCCTCTAAAATTTCATCGCGCTCCAGCTTGCGGATTAAATTACGTGCGTCCTGGTGGCGAGGGATGTATGCCGGGTCACCAGATAATAAATACCCTACAATTTGGTTTGTTGGATTATACCCTTTTTCCTCTAAAGCCGTATACACCTTCAGCATCACTTGCTTTACTTCTTGTTCCATAGATTCCTCTGGAAAACTAAATTTCATCGTTTTATCGAAAGAACTCAAGACCAGCACCTCGCTTTCAGCAATAAAGAGATGGAGCATAGAAGCCCATCTCCATTTTTATCATTATAACTTATTCCCGCAAGCACTTCAAATATGCTAGTAGTAAATTTTAGATGTTTAGAAAGATTTTACTTTTTCATAGACTCCATTTAACGCTTCTTCTAGTTTTGAAGCATCTTTAGCACCAGCCATAGCCATATCAGGACGGCCGCCGCCTTTACCGCCACATGCTTCAGCAACATCCTTTACAATGTTACCTGCATGGTAGTTACCACCTACGATATCTTTCGTTACACCTGCGCATAGCATTACTTTATCGCCATCTACTGCACCTAGTACAATAACAGCTGCCTGCATTTTTTCTTTTAAATCATCCATCATTTGACGTAATTGATTATTATCTTTTGCATCCACTTTTGTTGCAAGTACCGTTACATCACCTATTTTTTGTGCTGCATCCAATACTGCGCCTGCTTGTGCATTTGCAATTTTTTGTGATAATGATTCATTTTCACGTTGTAATTGTTTATAGTCTGCCTGTAGACCTGCTACGCGTGTTGCTACATCTTTTGGATTTGCTTTTAAAAGAGCAGATGCTTCATTTAAAATTGCTTCTTCTTCTTTAATAGCTTCATATGCTGCTTTACCAGTTACAGCTTCGATACGACGAGTGCCTGCACCGATACCGCCTTCTGAAACAATTTTGAAAATGCCAATTTCTGAAGAACGGCTTACATGCAATCCACCGCATAGCTCAATCGAATAATCCGAAACAGCTACTACGCGTACAACATCACCATATTTTTCACCGAATAAAGCCATTGCGCCCATTGCTTTTGCAGAATCGATATCCATCTCCTGAATCACGACTTCGATATCTTCCCAAATTTTTTCATTTACTGCACGCTCTACTTGTGCAAGCTCCTCTTTCGTTGCTGCACCGAAGTGAGAGAAGTCGAAACGTAAACGGTCGGGTCCAACGTAAGAGCCTGCCTGTGCTACATGGTCACCTAATACATCCTTTAAGGCACGGTGCATTAAGTGTGTTGCTGTATGGTTTTTAAGGATTAATTTACGTTTTGATTCATCTACTTTCGCAGTAGCCTCATCCCCAACATTCATTTCACCTGATTCCACTACAACAGTGTGTAACGGTTGACCATTTGGCGCCTTTTGAACATCTTTAACAATTGCTGTAAATCCGTCTGCTTCAATGACACCAGTATCGGCAATTTGACCACCCATTTCAGCATAGAATGGTGTTTCAGAAAGAATAATTAATGCTTCTTCTCCTTCATTAGCCGTTGTCGTTTCTTGACCATTTACAACAATTGCAGCAATTTTTGCTGAAGTTTCAAATGCATCATAAATAAATGTTGATTGCTGTTTTAAGTTTGAAAGTACTTCGTTTTGCACTTGCATAGAATCCACATCTGCACGCGCGTTACGAGCTCGATTACGTTGTTGTTCCATAGAAGCTTCAAAACCATCATGATCTACTGTCATACCAACTTCTTCTGCATATTCTTCCGTTAATTCGATTGGGAAACCGAATGTATCGTAAAGACGGAATGCATCCGCGCCAGGAATAACTGTTTCACCTTTTGCTTTTTGGCTCTCCACTACTTCGTTAAAGATTGCCAGTCCTCCATCAAGTGTTTCATGGAAGCGAACTTCTTCGTTTTTAATAACACGTTGAATAAATGCTTCCTTTTCTTTTACTTGTGGATAGAAATCTTGCATAATCTCCCCAACAGTCGGAACTAATTCAAACATAAATGGCTTTTCAATACCGATTTTTTTCGCATAACGAACTGCTCGGCGTAATAAACGACGTAAAACATAGCCTCGTCCTTCGTTTGATGGCAATGCTCCGTCACCTATTGCAAATGCTACTGTACGAATATGGTCCGCAATTACTTTAAATGGTGTGTTAATATCTTCTGCTGAACCGAAAATCTCTTTTAAATTTACTTCATGTGGACGTTTGTATGAACGGTTAGCAAAGCTTTCTGTTTTTTCGATAATCGGCATGAAAAGGTCCGTATCAAAGTTTGTTGGTACATTTTGTACGACAGAAACGATACGCTCAAGACCCATACCTGTATCAATATTTTGCTTCGGTAGTGGTGTATATGTCCCGTCAGGATTGTGATTGAATTGAGAAAACACTAAATTCCACACTTCTAAATATCGCTCATTCTCCCCACCTGTATACATTTCTTCTGGTGGTGCACCAAAACCATACTCTTCTCCGCGGTCATAAAAAATTTCTGAGTTCGGACCAGAAGGACCTTCTCCGATATCCCAGAAATTCCCCTCTAAACGGATTAAACGCTCTTTAGGAATTCCAATTTCGTTATGCCATACGTCATACGCTTCTTGGTCTTCAGGATGAATCGTTACTGATAATTTTTCCGGGTCAAAGCCCATCCATTTTTCATCCGTTAAAAATTCCCAAGCATAATGAATGGATTCTTTTTTAAAGTAATCCCCGATTGAGAAATTCCCCAGCATTTCAAAGAAAGTATGGTGACGCGCAGTTTTCCCTACGTTTTCAATATCGTTTGTACGAATCGATTTTTGTGCATTTGTAATACGTGGATTGTCCGGTATAATACGTCCATCAAAATATGGCTTTAATGTTGCAACTCCTGAGTTAATCCATAAAAGTGATGGGTCATTGATTGGTACTAATGGTGCTGATGGTTCAATGTGATGCCCTTTTTCTTTAAAGAAATCAAGATATAGACGACGAATTTCAGAACCTGTCATTGTTTTTGTAGTCATAATTATTTCCTCCTATAATGTTTTTGAAGTACGATGAATTGGGCACAAAAAAAGCCTTCATCCCGGTAAAGGGACGAAGACTATTATCTCGTGGTACCACCCTAATTTATAATGCAATAAGCATTATATCTCAAGTGCTTTTAACGTAAGCATACGGCAGGTATTAGCTGCACTCTGGAGTAGCTTTCCGTAATTTTCGCGGAGATTTTTTCAGCCTAGAAATCTCTTTCTGCTCACGAAGTCCAATACGTACTTGTTCCATCATCGTTTTCATATATATATGTTCTTCATTATAAAAAATTGATTTCGTGCTGTCAATCCGCAATCCTTAATAATTAAAACGATTTTTCGTTAATAAGATCAAAACAATGGCTGGTACTGTACAAATAACCATTCCTAAAAATGCCAAACTAGGCTCGATTTCATACAGAGCTCCTCCTAAAAGAGTTAAGATGGCTGCACTTAAACTCATTGCAAGCGCAGAATAAATCCCCTGTGCATTAGGAATTTGTTCTTTCGGTAAAGCTTGAGAAATATAGCGAATGAATGCGTAATGCGCCATTGCAAATGACAGGGCATGAAGTGCCTGTGACACAATAAACATTGGCATATTCGGAAAAGCATATATTAAAATCCAGCGAACAGTAGAGCCAATTGCCGCCAGTAACATTAACGAAGACGGCTTCCATTTCGTTAAAAACGTATCTGCCTTTAAAAAATATATAATCTCAAATAACACTGCTACATTCAAAATCATTCCAATATAAAACGGATTTACATTTAACTCCTGTAAATATATATATCCATAATTATAGTAAGATGCATGTGCTCCTTGAAGTAGAATAACTACAAATAATACGACGATGAAACTTTTTACATCGAAAAGCCCTTTCATCGATAATGATTTTCCTGTTTCCTTTGCAGGAGCTAAACTCAATACATCAGGGGCAGGCATTAATTGAATTGCTAATAATGCTGTTAAACCGAAAATCATTGCCCATAAAATCATTTGCTCGCCGTACATTCCCGTAATCATACTAATAATTAACACAGCAACTACGTATCCGAATGAGCCAAGTGAACGTGCTTTTCCATAATGAATTCCCCCGTGTTGCATTAATGTCGCTGCGCTGCTTTCCACTGCTGGTAATAATGCCGGATACAATGCACTAAAAAGCATCGTCATGATGAATAAGCCTATAAAAGAATCGATCGGTACATAGAGTATTGCGGTTACTAAAGACGCTACTGTGAAGAATACGAGTACATTTTTATTACTCATTATTTTTGATACATACGGGAAAATTAGGATTGTTGATATTGCTCGTGCAACTAAACCAAACCCCATTATAATACTCGCATCTGAAACGGTTAAACCTTTGTCATTAATAAGCCAGCCTGTCCAATAAGGTAAAAAAATACCCCATGTAATAAAGAACATAAAAAAATTCTTTGCCAGCCAACGCTGATTGTTCATAATAATACAGCCTTCTTCCATTCTTATAATGTTGAATAATAGCACGACAATTTGTACAATAATGTGAGATATCTCATATTTTCTATTAAGGAGTTGCTTTATAATTTGAGAAAGTTATCACTAGAAGAAAGTAAACATTATATTGAGCATTACCCTATTTCTCAATATTTTTCATTTGATATTACTCCCTTTATCCAAGTATATGAATTTGATAAAGGAGAGTATATTTTCCATGAGCATTCATTTCCTGATTATTTATATTACATGATTGAAGGAAAAGCGAAATTATATGTTACACATAAAAACGGAAAAATTTCTCTTATTGATTTTATAACATCTCCTACTTTTATGGGAGAAATGGAGTTATTAAATGCGGAGCGCTATTCAAAAGGCATCCAGACCGTTACAACATCCATTTGTTTTGCAATCTCAATACGTGAAGTAAAGGAAAAATTATTAGCTGATCCGGTATTTTTAAAAATGCTCTGTCTTTTTTTAAGTCAAAAGACAATGAATGCGACAGCCAAATATACACAAAACCAGGCTTATCCTTTAGAAAATAGACTCGCATCATTCATTTTACTATCGTCTGATCAACAATTCTATAAAGAAAAACATACAGAGGTATGCGAATATTTAGGGGTATCATACCGACACTTATTATTTGTTCTTGCACATTTTTGCGAAGAAGAATACTTAACGAAGAAAGATCGGGGATATGTACTAACAAATCGACAAGCATTAGAAAAACTCGCTAGCGAAATTACGTATTAAAAAGACTGTGCTAAAAGTAATTTTTAGCACAGTCTCCTATAAAATAATTTCTTATATTTTGAACAAAATAAAAAAGTTTAAATAAACATACCTGCAATAGCAGCTGATAGTAGTGATGCTAACGTACCTGCAGCAACTGCCTTAACGGCAAGTTTTGCAATCATGCTGCGTTTTTCAGGAGCCATACCACCAAGACCACCGATTAAAATACCCATTGAGCTTAAGTTAGCAAACCCGCATAGGGCAAATGAAATAATAATCGCTGTCTTATCCGTAAACTCACCAATCATAGGACCGAAGTTAGAATAGGCTACGAATTCGTTTAAAATTAGTTTTTGACCAATAAACGAACCAGCGCGAACCGCTTCATCCCATGGTACACCAATTAAAAATGCCAACGGAGCAAATACATACCCTAAAATCCCTTCAAGGGTTACGTTATCTAAGGCTGTCCATCCTGTATAGTTACCTATCCAGCCAGTTACGCCACCTAAAATACCATTCAGCAATGCGATTAATGCGATGAAACTTAGTAACATTGCACCAACGTTTACTGCTAATTTTAAACCGTCAGATGCACCAACAGCAGCAGCATCAATAACGTTTGTAGCTTCAGAATTACGTTCTAATTTGAAATCTGCTTCATCAATTTCTTCTGTTTCAGGAATCATTAACTTTGCCATAACCAAACCAGCAGGAGCAGCCATGAAACTTGCCGCCAATAAGTATTCAAGAGGAACACCTAATAAAGAATAGCCGATTAATACTGAACCAGAAACAGATGCAAGTCCACCAGTCATAACAGCGAACATTTGAGATTTTGTCATTTTATTTAAAAACGGACGAATAACAAGTGGCGCTTCTGTTTGACCAACGAAAATGTTTGCAGCAGCATTCACTGATTCTGCCTTTGTTGTACCTAATACTTTTGATAAAAAGCCACCAATAATTTTAATAATGAATTGCATAATCCCTAAGTAGTAAAGAACAGAGATTAGAGAAGAGAAGAAAATAATAATCGTCAATACACTCATCGCAAATACAAAACCTACATTATCGGCATCTGCTAATCCGCCAAAAACGAAGGAAATCCCTTCATTTGCATAACTGATTAACTTTTGCACACCTCCAGAAAGTTCCATTAACTTCTCACGGCCATATGACCACTTTAAAACGATAAAAGCGAAGATTAGTTGTACAACTAAGCCTGATATAATAATTCTCCACTGAATTGCTTTACGGTTATTTGATAACGCTATAGCAATCGCTACAATTCCAACAATACCTATGATTCCCCAAACGAAATCCATGTTTGCGCACCTTCTTCTTTAATTTTGAAAACCTTTTCATTTTACATTATTTGACATTCAACTTCGGACGTCATATAAGTTTTTATTATACTAACATAATCAAATTCATATTATTAATTAATAGTTTCTTTAAAAACTTCTGACATTTATATTTTTTTGATAAATGTTCTCAAGATATTATGCACTTCCCATAATTTTTTATTATTATTTTAAAAACATTTCCCTATTTTATTGATGATAAACTATCCTAATTTTCAAATAAAAATCTTGAAATCAGTAACTTTTTATACAATAAAAAACCAGCTATTTTTATTCATAACGAAAAAAATAGCTGGTTTTATTATTCATTAAAGTCATATGGGGAAATGTCATTCATGCCAATTAATGGGTGAATATATGGTGCAGTTTCTACCGTTAAATGATTCGGTAATGATTCTCCGATTTTATGTGAAGATGTAGTATTTAGAAGGCCTAACTGTTCAGTAGATGTTTTTGATTGTTTTTTGTCATTGAATTCAACTGCATTTTCTTCTTTTTTCGGTATTTCATTTACTACCTCGGTTGCTACAATTTCAGGATTAAGTCGTGCCTTTAATGTTGTCAGTCGTGTTAAATCATCATTTTTGGCTAAGCCACTCGCTAATACATCAGGCTCGCCACATAAAATTAAAAAGTTTTTTGCACGTGTTATTCCCGTATACAGTAAATTTCTACGTAGCATTTTAGAATAGCTGCGAACTACCGGCATAATTACCGTTTGAAATTCCGAGCCCTGGGATTTATGAATGGAACAGCAATATGCCAAAGTAATTTGATTTAAATCTGCACGTTGATATGTCACTTCAATCCCATCATAACTAACAATCAGCAAATCCTGCTTTTCCACTGTTTCCTTTGCTCGAATAATGGAAATCACTTCACCCATGTCACCGTTAAATACATTATTATCTGGCTGATTGACAAGCTGGAGTACTTTATCCCCGATTCGGTATATCGTATCTCCAAAAACGATTTCCTTTCGTGTTCCGTCATTCGGATTGACAAGCTGTTGTATTTCTTTGTTCAAGCTATCAATTCCAGCCGGACCTTTATACATTGGAGCAAGTACTTGAATATCACGAATTGCTTGCCCTTTAGCAAGAGCACCTTTCACAATTTGTGTAACAACACTTGTCACTTGTGCAGTTCCGGCCTGAATGAACGAGCGGTCCGTTGTTTTAGCAGTTAATGTTTCTGGAACAGTCCCCTTCTTAATCTGATGGGCCATTTCAATAATTGTAGAACCTTCTGCCTGACGGTAAATATCAGTTAATTCTACTGTTGGAATTTGTTTAGATGCAAGCAGATCTTTTAAAACTTGTCCAGGACCTACAGGCGGCAACTGGTCCTGATCCCCTACAAATACGACCTGCACATCTTCATGAAGCGCTTTAAGCAGCTGATGGGCAAGCCATGTATCTACCATTGACATCTCATCGATAATAATGAGGCGACCTACAACTTCACGCTCAGTTTCCTCATCCTTTTCCTGACCATTAAAACCTAATAATCGGTGAATTGTCATTGCTGGTAAACCTGTTGATTCGGCTAACCTTTTCGCTGCCCGGCCAGTTGGTGCTGCCAGGACAATAGGAAACGGCTCTTCTTTTTCAGCATAAGTTTTTGGATTTAATGATAATCCGTGAAGTTCTGCATAAACTTCGACTAGACCACGCACAACAGTCGTTTTCCCGGTACCCGGACCACCTGTTAAAATCATAACAGCAGAGTTTAGAGCCGTTTCAATAGCTAATGCTTGCGTAGGTGCATATGTCACATCGTACTGTTCTTCAATATCACCAATTGCTTTACGAATTTCATCACGTGAAAAATTCTCAGCTACTTTATTTTTTTCTTTAAGCTCATTTATCTTGCTGGCAATGCCGACTTCACTAAAATACAAAGAAGGTAAATACATACGCGTTTCTTCGCCGCATATTTTTGAATCCTCTCGCATATCAATCGCTGCTTTTGAGATCGCTTCATATGGAATTTCGATACGCTGGCTTTGCTCAAGCATTTCTTTAACCATTGGAAGTACCATTTCCGCATCCAAATAGACATGACCTTCTGATAATGCTGCATTAGTCAGTACATGGAAAATGGCCGCTTTTATACGGTCCGGATGATTTCCGGTTATCCCTAGCTTGGCACCAAGTTCATCGGCACGAATAAATCCAATTCCTTCTACTTCTTCAATAAGGCGGTAAGGATTTTCTGTTAATAAACTTAAGGTTTCTTCACGATATGCCTGGTATATCTTCATACCGAGCTGTGGTCCAAATCCCCACTCATTGAGACGAACCATTACCCTCTCTAACCCTAGATTTTCTTCGATTGTTTGACGAATATGTAACTTCTTTTCAGCAGATAAACGAGGAACCGCATCAAGTGCAGATGGATCTTCTAAAATTTTCGTTAACGCATCCATCCCCAACTTCTCAACAATTGTTTCTGCTGTTTTTCTCCCTACTCCTGAAAATAAGTCACTGGATAAATAATGGACAATCCCTTGCTCTGTTGTTGGTACTTCTTTTTCAAATGTTTCAATCTGAAATTGCATCCCGTATTTTGGATGACTTTTCATTTGTCCGGTGAATCGATATAGTTCATCGTCTACTAACTTTGGAAAATAGCCTACGACAATAATTTCTTTTTCATCATACTGAAGATTTGTTTCTTGTATTTTGACACGAACAATGGAGTACATATTCGTTGCATTATGAAAAATTGTTACAATAGGTCGACCTAAAATAAATAACTTATTTATGTCAAACAAATTTAGATTTTCCGCCATTTTCATGCCACACTTTCTAATAATTGTATGCTCATTTTATCATACACACAGCGCTCTGTCTTACTATATAGTGCATGAACTGTTACGTCTGATTTTTCTATTAATTTAGTATAGTAAAATGTTATGATAGGAATAGATTTCAAGAGAAAGTAGTGAAAAATATGAACTTTAGACCTTGTATTGATTTACATGACGGGAAAGTTAAACAAATTGTCGGAAGTACGCTTGGATATGAGAATAAAGAAGTCATTGAAAATTTTACATCCGATCAGGATGCCTCCTATTACGCTTCATTATTTCAGCAAAACAATTTAACTGGTGGACATGTTATCATGCTTGGTCCTGGGAATGAAGAAGCAGCCATTCGTGCATTACACGCATATCCAAATGGACTACAAATTGGTGGCGGCATTACTGCAGATAATGCGCAAAAGTATATCGATTCCGGGGCAACACATGTCATTGTCACTTCATATATTTTCCATGATGGATTGCTTGATTTAAATCGATTGGAACAATTAGTTGAAAAAATCGGTAAAGAACATCTTGTCATTGATTTAAGCTGCCGCAAGCGAGATGATAAATGGTTTGTAGTGACTGATAAATGGACAAAATTCAGTGATTTTGAAGTAAATGCTCAATCGATAAAAGAAATTGAAGCATATTGCGATGAGCTGCTTATTCATGCAGTTGATGTTGAAGGTAAGCGTGGAGGCATGCAGGCGGATTTAGTACGTGATTTGGCTGAATGGACAACGATTCCAACAACGTATGCTGGAGGCGTTCGTTCGCTTGATGACCTGAAAAAGTTTGAAGCCATTTCAAAGGGTAAATTACATGTAACAATCGGTAGTGCACTGTCCATTTTTGGTGGGGACTTAGATTTTCAAACGGTTGTGAATTACTGTGAAGGCATTGTTTAAACAAAACTTATAACAGCCTTCAGCAAAATTAAAGCTGCTAAAGAGTAATTTCTTTAGCAGCCTTGTTACTTTATATATTCGCCATCAGACGTTTTGCAATCATTTGGAATTCTTCAGGACCAATACCAGGCGCAAATTCTTCCGGCAATTCATCTAAATCAGGCATTTTTGCACCCTTTGGCATTCCTTCCTCTACAATGAGGGGAGCATTTGTCCATGGATGTGTTCCTTTCCAAATTTTGTTTATATCCTGATAATCCCCTACATAATTCCACGTAAACAGTACATTTCCGTATCCGCGATCTTCATACTTCCGCGCGTGATCAAATACATGATTATCAAGGCTAGGTATCGGGAGCATCTTTGTTACATCCAATCCTGTCGCCATCTCAATTGCTTTCGCATAAGCAACAACATGTGTACCACCTCGCACTAATAAATAGCCAATCATTTCACGTGCTGTCGGATGATCTGTCATTTCATACACACGCATTTTATGAGTCCGCGCCCCACATTCCAAAAAGAAATTGTGCAGTAAATCAAGCACTAAATTTCCACTAGAAAACACATATTCCCCGTTCCATGGTTTCCCCATCGAATCGACAGGTAAAGATGTTTGTGCAGATGCAATGAAACTTTGCGTATTGCGCATATTTTTAGCGTTCATCATCGGTGCAAGATTCGGGTTTCCGGAAAACGTTGTATCCTTGCTTAATAAATTAATCGTAGTGGCTACGAGTTCTACATGTCCAAATTCTTCTGCTGTAATACTCGCCACTAAGTCATAAAAAGGTTTTAATTTTTTCTTACCACGGAAGTTGAATGACTGATACATATAGTTGTTCAGAGTCGACATTTCTCCGAATTTCCCACCTAACAATTCTTGTACCGCACTTGCTGCATTTGCATCCCCATATTCAACCTGTGGTAAATCAATAGCTAAACGATTAACGCGTTGGAACAATAAAGCACCCCCTAATTGTCATAGTAAGCTTATGACAAATTGAGGATGCGTAGACCAGAATCATATTATTTTTTTAGAAATGGCATAATCGATACAATTTTGTCAATACGAATATAAAACGGTGTTTGACAAACATCGAGCACAATATAATCAGGACAGATAGCCGCTAAAACTCCTTGTTGAACGCGATTTCCATCTTGTTGTACAGCCACCATTTGCCCTAAATAGTTTTGAATTGCTTCCAACCAATAAGCATTTGGAAAAGTACTCATTTGAACCAAAAAATCACTCCTTTGTATGCATACTGTACAATATGCTTTCAAGGAGTGATGCGTTCATTGATTATTTAGCTTTCGATTCTATCGTAATTGTGATTGGTCCGTCATTAATAAGTGAGACATCCATCATAGCTCCGAAAACCCCTGTTTCAACATGTAAACCATGTGCTTTTAATTGTTCATTAAAAGCATTCCATAAAGGTTCAGCCTGCTCTGGTCTAGCTGCTTCTACAAAGCTCGGTCGCTTCCCTTTACGTGTATCAGCATATAAAGTAAATTGTGAAACGGATAAGATGTCGCCCCCCATTTCCAGTATAGAGCGATTCATCTTTCCTTCATCATCTTCCCAAATTCGCAAATCCGCAATCTTCTTTGCCACATAAGCGACATCCTCTTCTGTATCGCTATGTGTAATGCCAACTAACAGCACATAGCCTTTATCAATGGCACCAGTTTTTTTTCCGTCAACTGTTACTGAAGCCTGTTTTGAACGTTGTAATATTACTCGCATAACATAACCTCTATCTATTAATTAATTACACGTTGTACCGAATAAATATCCGGTAGCTGCTTAATTTTCTCAACTACTCTATGAAGTCCTGAAATATTTGAAATTGCAATTGTTAAATGAATCGTTGCAATCTTTTCACGATCAGCTCTACCTGTAACTGCTAAAATATTCGTTTTTGCTTCACTTACTGCGTGCATCACATCATTTAAAATACCAGGACGATCAAAAGCGGAAATCTCGATATCTACTGGATAATCTTTACGTATTTGTGTGCCGTCATTTTCCCACTCCACTTCAATAAGACGCTCTAAATTTCCATCTTCCTGAATGTTTGGACAGTCGGCTCGGTGTACCGATACACCTCTACCTTTTGTTATAAACCCGACAATATCATCACCTGGAACCGGCGTACAGCAGCGTGAGAGGCGAATCAGTAAATTGTCAATGCCTTTAACAATAACACCTGATTCAGTACGTTTTTTAGGTGTAGGATTGTTCATGCTTTTAACGATTTTTTCAAGCGCCTCTTCCTGTTCACGCTCTTTTCGCATCTTTTCAGCTAAACGATTGACGATTTGCTGTGCCGTAATGCCACCGACACCAACAGCTGCATATAAATCCTCTTCATGTGTATAGTTGAATTTATCAATAACGCGTTTAATATTTTCAGGTGTCAGTACTTCCTTCATATCAAACTCTTGTGCTTTTATTTCTTTATCTACAAGCTCTTTACCTTTAATAACACTTTCTTCACGAACATGCTTTTTGAAGAACTGTTTAATTTTATTTTTCGCTTGTGAACTTTGTGCAATTTTAATCCAGTCACGGCTTGGCCCAAATGATTGTTTTGATGTTAAAACTTCAACAATATCCCCTGTTTTTAATGGGGTATCAAGCGGTACCATTTTGCCGTTTACTTTTGCACCGATTGTTTTATTTCCAACTTCTGAATGCACACGATACGCAAAATCGATTGGGACAGATCCCGCTGGAAGTTCGATAACATCCCCCAATGGCGAGAATACGTAAACCATGTCTGAAAATAAATCAAATTTTAATGATTCCATAAATTCCGCTGCATTTGAAGATTCATTCTGGAATTCCAAGATTTCACGGAACCATGTTAACTTTTGGTCAATATTTTCCGTACTACGCTCGACTGTTTTGCCTTCTTTGTATGCCCAATGTGCCGCGATACCGAATTCAGCAATTTTATGCATTTCTTTCGTACGAATCTGCACTTCCAGCGGGTCACCATATGGACCAATAACCGTTGTATGCAAAGATTGATATAAGTTTTGCTTTGGCATCGCAATATAATCTTTAAAACGGCCAGGCATCGGCTTCCATAATGTATGGATAATTCCAATAACTGCATAACAGTCTTTAATACTATCGACCAAAATTCTTACAGCCAACAAATCGTAAATTTCATTGAATTGCTTTTTTTGAAGAACCATTTTCCGATAGATGCTATATAAATGTTTGGGACGACCATAAACATCCGCCTCAATTTCAACTTCCTGAAGCTGAGAATTGATCTCGTCCATTACATTATCTAAATAGGCTTCGCGCTCATCACGCTTTTTCTTCATTAAACTAACAATTCGATAATATTGCTGTGGATTTAAATAGCGTAATGCCGTATCCTCCAGTTCCCACTTCACTTTCGAAATTCCTAAACGGTGCGCTAACGGGGCAAAAATCTCCAGTGTTTCCTGTGAAATGCGACGCTGTTTTTCAGCCGGCAAATGTTTCAATGTCCGCATATTGTGTAAACGGTCTGCCAGTTTGATTAAAATGACACGTATGTCCTGAGCCATAGCGACGAACATTTTACGATGGTTTTCTGCCTGTTGCTCTTCTTTTGACATATATTTAATTTTTCCAAGCTTCGTTACACCATCTACAAGCTTGGCAACTTCTTCACTAAATTCATTCACTAAATCTTCACGTGTTACGTCCGTATCTTCTACGACATCATGTAAAAATCCAGCGGAAACTGTTTCAGGATCCATTTGCAGTTCTGCCAAAATACCTGCTACTTGTACTGGGTGAATAATATATGGTTCTCCAGAGCTCCGGAACTGCTCCTTATGTGCTTCTTTCGCTACCTCATATGCTTTTACAACAAAGGCAACATGTTCTTCATTCATATAAGATTTGACGAGCTCGAAAACATCTTCGGGCGCCAATATTTGTTCTTTCGCCATCAATTAGTCCACCTGTTCTTTTAATTTTCGCAATAAGTATAACTTCAATTGTATAAAAGATAGCTACTAAATGTAAAGACACGCGTTCATTTAGTTTATAGAAAGTCGAAATTTGTAGAATTATTGTGACAGTGGCTAGTAATAATTTCAAAAAAAAACTATCTCACATAAACATGCGAGATAGTTGGATGATAAATTAATATTGAATTAAAGTTTTAATCGGAACAGTGCCGATTTTGTTACGTCCTTTTAATTCTGTAAGCTCTATAATGAATGCAGCGCCTACTACCTCGCCGCCTAACTGCTCAATTAAGCGTACTGTTGCTTCCACTGTACCGCCTGTTGCAAGTAAATCATCACAGATTAAAACTTTTTGACCTGGCTTTACAGCATCATTATGCATTGTTAAAGTATCTGTTCCGTATTCTAAACCATAATCTGCAGAAATTACTTCACGTGGTAATTTCCCTGGTTTACGTACTGGTGCAAAACCGATTTCTAGTGCATATGCAACCGGACAACCGATAATAAATCCGCGCGCTTCTGGACCTACAATAATTTCTGCGCCAACTTCTTTTGCATATTTAACAATTTCATCTGTCGCATATTTATATGCAGGACCATTATCCATGATTGTTGTAATATCTTTAAAGCTGATGCCTTCTTTCGGCCAATTTTCAACTGTTGTTACGTATTGTTTTAAATCCATTCTTCCTATGTCCTCCTCAAGAACTCAATCGTTCATTAAACCATTGTTTAAGCTCGCTGTATGTAGCATATACCAGCTTCTGCTCAAGCTCGATCTGTTGTGTACGCATTTTATATGACGGGGCTTCTGACAATGCTTGTTTTGGTACATTTTCATTTACTGTCGTCAGACCATTCTCTATTGTAACAAATCCTAGCTCAAAAAACACTGTTGTCATAAATTTAATTACTTCCATATTTAGGCCAATATGTTGCGACAATTTCTCAATATGTTCATTTAAGTTAAATGCAGGACGTTTTTTTAAAAAACCATAGTACCATTTGAAATGATCCCGTGTTGGCATTCCGTTCATATAAGCCGATTGATCCGTATGGAAATGTGCATAAATACGCTCAATCTGTACTTTGTGCAACAATTTTTCCAACAGCGAAAAATTCCCAGGTAAATCAAGCAAAACAATATTTTTACGAAGCGTTAAAGGATTTACCTCGTCTGTTAAGTGTATAATCTCTTTTGGAATCGCTTGTTCAAAATGATCCTTTGTCTGTTTAGTAAATGCAATAAAATCGGTTTTTTCAATATTAACTTTTGCTACCCAATTGCTTGTTTGACTTTTTCCGCGGTAATCATATAGTTGCCACTCATCTATACGTACATCCTGAACCATAAATTGCGGCTTTTTATTTCCTTGCCATTCATTAATTTGTAAATCCCCTACTAGAGATAAAGCGATGCCATAAGAAATTTCTTCATGTAAATAGCCTTTATTAAAACCAATTGCATCTAATGAATGGTAAGCATCCTCCAATTCCATCTTCAAATGGTTTTCAGCTGAACCAATTTTTCTAAGTGACTTTGCCTTCACATTTTGAATAGCAAAAATCGGTTTCGGAAATTCCGTTCCAAAAGGCGCTAATTGACGGATTTCCTGAATTGCATCAACTGTAATTTCACTTAAATCAATCGGAACATCAATTTGCAGTCTTTGTACAAGTTGTTCCTCCGATAAACACGCTTTTGCCTGCTCATTTAACCTTGTACGCAAAGCTTCGACATGTTCAATTGGTAATGTCATGCCTGCTGCCATCGGATGTCCCCCGAAATGAGGCAAAATATCACGATTTTTTGCCAGTTCATTGTATAAATGGAATCCTTCGATACTGCGGGCTGAACCTTTTGCAATTCCTTTTTCATGATTATTGGAAAGAACAATTGTCGGACGATAATATTTTTCCACTAATCGGGAGGCTACGATTCCAACAACCCCCGGGTTCCAGCCTTCCCCAGCAACTACTAAAACTAGCGATTGTTTTAAGTCATCATTATTCTCAATCATTGAAATAGCTTCATTGGCAATTTCCTCAACTATTTTTTTCCGTTCGGTGTTTTTGTCATTTAACTGCTTTGCAAGGTCATTGGCTTGGAGCTGATCTTCACTCATTAAAAAATGTACACCCGGCTCGGCACTTCCTAACCGACCGATCGCATTTAACCTCGGGCCAAAATAGAACCCAACTGTTTCTTCATTAATCTCTCTTTGATTGGCACCTGAGGCATCGCAAATCGCTTTCACCCATGGGTTTGCGGACTGTTGCAATGCTTGTAGACCTCGCTGTACCAAATAGCGGTTTTCTCCAACAAGAGGAACTAAATCGGCAATCGTCCCAATTGCGACATATTCAAATAAATGGTCGGGTAACTCGCCATATAAAGCATGCGCTAACTTAAAAGCCACTCCCACTCCTGCAAGCTCTCCAAACGGATAATGTCCTTGTGGTATACGTGGATGAATAATGACATTTGCGTCCGGCAATACATCTCCCGGCTCATGGTGGTCCGTAATGATAACGTCCATCCCTAGCTCCCGTGCCAACTTAACTTGTTCGATACCACTAATACCATTATCGACAGTAATAATTAAATTTACGCCATCTTCATGTGCTTTTCGGAAAAGTTCTTCATTTGGACCATATCCATGGATAAAACGATCAGGAATAACAAAGCTCACGTCTGCTCCTATATCAAGTAGAGCATTTAATAAAACGGTTGTACTTGTAATTCCGTCCGCGTCATAATCACCATATACTAAAATCTTTTCCCCATTCTCTAATGCTTCTTCAATGCGGGTAATAGCCTCTTCCATCCCCGCCATTAAATAAGGATCATGGTACTGACTTTCATCAATTTTTAGTAAGGAGGCGGCTTGCTCTGGATTTTCACAGCCTCTTGCAATTAAAATTTTTGCTGCGATTGATGAAATATTTAATTGTGCACTTAGTTGTTTTATAAGTTGTTCATCTTGTACTTCTATTTCCCAAACTTTTTGCGACTGTATCATGTAAATTTCACTTCCTCATGCAGTACATTATACCGAAAAATATGATTGTTTCCTAAAGGTAATTTAGGAAAACACCTTTCTACTATAGGATTTAGTAGAAATAAATTCAAGATTATTTGCTTATACGCTCTAAATCCGGCAAATTAAAAAATGCTCTCTAAAAAGTCGATTACTTTTTTAGATAGCATTTTTAGGAAACACCCCGTTATTTAGTCCCATCTTTGTTTGTCTCATAATCATCTGGAATTTCCTCCACTGCTAATCTGTGTGCTTCGTTCTTACGCAGCTCGGCCTTTAATCGTAAAATCTCGGAATCTTTTTCATTTAGCAATACCCGTGTATTTTCCAATTCCCTTTTTACTATTTTTGTTTCACGTTTACTGTTCAACATACGAAATGTTGAGAAGCAAAAACTAATAATGAATCCGATTAACACTGAGCCTAAAATGACCAAAATTAAAGGCCAGCTTGCTTCTCCAAAAACATAGTTTACTGGGACACTCTCTACATTTACAGTTGCAAAAACAGCGACAATAATAGCAAAGATTAGACCAATAACAAATGTCCATTGTATTTTCATGAAATGCCCCCTTCGAATGTTTATTCATTATTGGTTATTCCTTTTTTCTTTTTTACCTAAACAAAAAGCATGCAATTTGTTTACCAACAAAATGCATGCTTTTATCACTATTATACTTGAGGCTCGTCTGAACCCCATTGTTTTTTCTCTTTTTTCACTACAGATGTACCTTTTTTGTCCATTTCGCGGCATTTCAGTGAATACCACACTTGTGCAGCGATACAGATTGAAGAATAGATACCTGTAACTAAACCGATTAATAACGCAATCGAGAAGTTTTGAATTGATGGTGCACCTAGGAAAATAAGTGCCACTACAACAACAATAACTGTTAATACAGTATTGACAGAACGTCCCATCGTTTGACGAAGAGACTTGTTGACAATCAGTGCCAGCTCTTCTTTTGACGTAATTTTTTCGTGACGGTCAATATTCTCACGAATACGGTCAAATGTTACTATCGTATCGTTTATTGAATAACCAACAATTGTTAATACAGCTGCGATAAATGTAATATCTACTTCCAAACGTAGCATACTGAAAATCACAACAATAAAGAATACATCATGCAGTAATGAAACTATGGCACCAAGACCCATACGCCATTCAAAGCGAATCGCTACATAAATGATAATTCCTAATGCAGCCAATGCTAATGCATACATGGCATTTTTTGCCAGTTCTTTTCCGACTGTAGCTGATACCGTACTTAAGCTCGGCTCAAGTCCGTACTTCTCAATTATTTGCGCTTTAAAATCAAGTACTTCTTGTTGAGAGAAGTCATCTTTATAACGCATTACGGCAATTTTCTGGTCATCTCCTGAAATTACTACATCTTTGTTTTCATAGCCTATTTCATCTAAATAATCTACAACTTCTTCCTGCGTTAACACTGTATCAGAACGAACTTCAACACGTGTACCACTTGAGAAGTCAATCCCTAAATTCAGCTTAAATACACCAAGTACAACTATACCGACAACTAAAATAAGTGTCGAAATAGCATAAAACTTTTTACGATTTCCAACGAAATCAAGTCTATCGAATTTCGTTGTTAAATCCAATGAAGTAATCTCTTCATCAAGTGAATGTTGTTTTGATCTGCTAATTCCAAACCATGCTGGGTTATTAAAGTAACCGCTATTTACAAGCAGTCCCTGCAATATACGAGAACCCCATACAGCTGTAATAAAGGATAATAAAATTGAAATAATTAACGTTGTTGCAAAACCTTTAACTGAACTTGTACCGTAGTAGAATAATACAACTGCAGCAAGTAAAGTTGTCAATTGTGCATCGATAATCGCTGATAAAGATTGTTTAGAACCAATTTTGAATGCATCTTTTACAGAATGACCTACTCGTAATTCTTCTCGAATACGCTCTGCTGTTAAAATGTTTGCATCTACAGCCATACCGATACCTAATACAATCGCGGCAATGCCCGGTAATGTTAATACGGCATTAATACCATTAAAGACGATTAACACTAAATATGTGAATACCGATAATGTAATAATTGAGATAAAACCTGGTAAACGGTAGTATAGCAGCATGAACAGGAAGATTAACAGTACGCCGACAACCCCTGCAAACACTGTATCATTTAAAGCATCTTCACCGAACTGTGCCCCAACCGATGTCGAATAAATTTCCGTTAACTTAACAGGTAAAGAACCAGCATTTAATATAGACGCAAAGTTTTTCGTTTCGTCTACAGTGAATTTACCTGAAATCATAACATCTGTTGTATTTAAAACTTGAGAAACAGTTGCTGCAGAAACGAATTTTTGTTCATTAGATGGCTTTTTACTTTCTTCGGCGTAAGAGTCTACACCTTCTTCAAAGTCCAACCAAACAACTAATAAGTTATTCGGCGCCATGCCCATGACTTGTTGCGTCACTTCCGCAAATTTTGCCGCGTCTTTCAATGTTAAAGTTACGATTGGCTGGTTCTGTTGGTCAAATGACGGTTTAGCGCCACCTTCCTTTAAATCTGTACCATCCAATAAAATATTGTCGTTTACATCACGGAATGTTAAATTCGCTGTACTAGACAGTAATTCACGTGCAGATGCCTGATCTGCTAGACCTGCAAGCTGTACACGAATTCGGTCTTCTCCTTCAATTTGAATGCTTGGCTCACTAACCCCAAATTCATTAATACGATTGTTTAATGCTGATGTTGTATCTGCCAATACACTTTGTGTAATCTTTTGTCCATCCACAAGAGATTCCACTTTATACAGTACTTCAAATCCACCTTGAAGGTCCAAACCAAGCTTTACGTCGTTTAAAACCTTCTCTACCGTTGTGCCCATTCCTGTAAATAGCAATGCTACGACAAGAATAAACGTAATGATACGGTTTGCTAATTTCATTAAAAAATCCTCCTCAATATCACAAGAAAAGCACTGTGATGTAAAACGTAAAAATAACTACAAAAATCTATGTATCTATATCACAAATTTTTTATTGCTTTTTAAAAATAACATCGATACTTTAAAAAGCGCAACACTCTCATTATGAAACAGCTTGTGGAAACTGTCAAATTATTACTAGATAATTTACTTTATTATTCTCTATGTTTTACCCCTATTCCTTAAGCGGATGGAATAATCCATGAATCTCTTCTTCCGAGAGCTTTAACTTTAATTCATTACGTTTAAAATCGCTCATTTGCACATAGTTTAGTACTTCTGAAGCAGTAGTGCCAAAAATGCCAGACGTTAACTCATGTAATCGTAAGTTCTGCACATCTTGTTTGCGCCAAACTTTGTCGACACAATATTTCCATAAATCCTGTTCTGTTAGAGCATCATATCCATAGTAATGGAATTCCTCAATTTTGTTCGTTAATATAAGTTGAACTTTTTCATAAAGACTGGAAAATGGAATTTGCATTTCGATCACTCCTATACTTAGGTTTTAACTGCGATTAGTATTGCATACTTTATTGTATCTGAATGAAATTAAAATGAGAAGGGAGAATATTGAAGTTATTTGGGCTCATTTTTAAAAGGAACATTATTTTTAATGTTTGTCATATTCATATCTAAATGTCTTGGGTTTATTTACAGAATGCAGTTTATGCGTATTGCGGGAGAAGAGGCAGTAGGGCTATATATGACTGCTTATCCAACGTTTATTTTTTTCATTTCTCTTATTCAATTAGGTATTCCCATTGCAATTTCTAAGCTAATTGCGGAATACTTCGCAAAACGAAAAGTTGAACATGTCTCGACGATTATGAAAACAGCTATTAAAATTTCTGCTATTTCCATTATTTTATTTAGTCCGTTCGTTTATTTTATTATCCCGTATATTGCGAAAGTGCTTTTACATAATGAAAATTTGATTTTCACACTTTATATTAGCCTTTTCACAATTCCAATCGTTGTATTTTCAAGCTTAATAAAAGCATATTTGCAAGGTTTAGCTAAAATTGCGCCGACTGCATGGGCACAGCTACTTGAACAGCTCGTACGTATCGGTCTTATTGTTGTGTTGCTGCCATACTTTATTTATGAATCACCTGCAGTAACTGCAGCTGCAGCTATGGGTATAACAGCAATAGGTGAGATTTTTTCTTTAATATTTTTGGCATACTTCTATAAAAGGTCCAGCAAAACATTTAAAAAAGGCAACAGTAGCGGATCGTTCGCAAAACCAATTTTTAATATTGCACTTCCATCAGCAGGCAGTAAATTATTCGGAACATTTACATGGTTTTTAGAGCCAATTATTTTCCTGAAAGCTCTAACTGTTTCGGGCTTAGCTGCAGGTGCTGCTACAACACTTTATGGGATTATTTCGGGCGTTCATATACCGTTGCTTCTTTTCCCTGCATTTATTCCAGCAGCACTGGCTATTGTCCTTATCCCTGCAGTAAGTAGTGCGATGGCCAGCAGCAATTACACTTTGGTGAATAAACGAGTGACCCATTCATTACGGCTATCTTCATTAATTGGCTGTTTAGCGGCATCAGTATTCTTTTTGCATGGGGACGAACTCACGATGTTACTTTTTCATTTAGAAGAAAACCGCGGATATATGAAAATATTAGCGCCAATTTTTTACTTTTACTATATCCAAAGTCCACTCCATTCAATTTTACAAGCAATTGATGAAGCTCAGGCTGCCATGATGAATTCTATCTATGGTGGTATTGGAAAACTTTTCATTCTTTTTTTCCTGGCATCACAGCCATCCATTCAGGAAAAAGGGGCAATTATCGCCATTGGTTTTGGTGTATTAATCACATCATTCCTGCATATTGCATCCATTAAGCAACAGAAGAAAATCAATGTTGGCTTTAGATTCTTTTTCCTGCCATACTGCATTTTCATCATTACTTGCATTGTTCTGCCATTGTTCACGAAAGGTATACCGATAATTGCAAGTTGTTTCGTTACTATTGGCTTCGTAATATTGTTACTATTCATCACAAAACAAATCCGAATTAATGATTTCCAGTACATCCGATCAATTTTTTCTCGCTCGTAATTGGACAAACCACTTTTCATTTTCATACGTACAGTAAAAAATATCCCTTATATTAGGATAACCATTGACTAATAATTCATTTACTAGCCAATCTTCATCTTTTCCTAATATTTTTAAATGTCGTTTATCAACATAACCATCAAGTATTAATGGCAAAATAAATTTACCTTGCTCTTTTTTATAAACTGATAATTTACCGGACTGTTCCAAAAATGCAAAGGACACTTCTTGTACAGAGCAGACTCCCTGCTCGCGAAGCTGCTGGAGTAGATCATCCAAGTTATAACGCTGTTTTTTCATTTCCGACTCGCAAATCCAGCCATCTCTAATGACCATGGTAGGATCACCTTCTATAAAGTCACGTAATCGTTTATTTTTTAATATAGACCAAGAGTTTAAATACTGAATTAAAAACAATAAAATAATCGGCAATATGGCTTTTGAAAACTCTCTATGTATGTCATCTAGTGCAAGTGCAGCAACTTCAGCCATCAATACAAAAATCGCCAAATCAACAATGCTTAGCTCACCAACTTCACGTTTGCCCATAAGTCGAAATACTACAAGTAAAATAATATACAAAAGAACTGTACGTATAATAATAATCATATAATCATTCAATTCGCTCACCTCTTTCTTACATTTTAGCTTGTACAAAAATGTAGGAAAGATACAAAAAGCTTGCGGGAATTTAATATTTCCGCAAGCTTTTTCATTCGTTTAAACTGATTCTACACGACCAATTGCTTGGCGCTCAAATTTCATACGTGTATTCCCGTCAACTAACAAGTAAACAACTGTATCTTCAATTGCATCAACTTCTCCGTGTAAACCACCTACAGTGACAACTCTATCACCACGTTTTAAGCTATTTTGCATTGCCGTTGTTGCCTTTTGACGTTTTTGTGCTGGACGAATTAAAATGAACCACATCGCAACGAACATTACGATAATTGGTAAAAATTGTACTAAACCTTCCATTCTCATATACCCCCTTTCTATTTCTCACTTTCATAGTATAGTACAGAACCGCTAGTTTTTGCGTAAAAAAACTCAAATCTTTTATAAAAAAACTCATTTACATGAATGGATTTTATATTAATTTAGAAGTTTTTAGCATTTGGTTTATTATAGCCATATTTTTCGAAGAATTCCTCTTTAAAATCACCTAGTCGATCTTCACGAATCGCTTGGCGTACATCTTCCATTAATTTAATTAAGAAGCGTAAATTATGGTACGACGTTAAACGTAAGCCAAATGTTTCTTCCGTACGTAATAAATGGCGTACATATGCACGCGTATAGTTTTTACACGTGTAGCAATCGCAATTTTCATCAATTGGTGTAAAGTCTTTTGCATATTTTGCATTTTTGATGACCATACGCCCTTCAGAAGTCATAAGTGTACCGTTACGTGCAATACGTGTTGGCAGTACACAGTCAAACATATCGATTCCGCGCATTGCCCCATCAATTAGAGAGTCTGGTGAACCAACCCCCATTAAATAGCGTGGTTTGTTAGCCGGCATCATCGGTGCAGTAAAGTCTAATACTTTATTCATAATATCTTTTGGCTCACCAACAGATAAACCACCGATTGCATAACCTGGGAAATCAAGCTCTACTAATGCTTCAGCAGATTTACGGCGCAGCTCTTCATATTCCCCACCTTGAATAATACCAAATAGCCCTTGCTCGTCTGGACGTGCATGTGCTTCTTTACAGCGCTTAGCCCAACGTGTTGTACGATCAACTGATGCTTCCATATACTCGTATGTCGCCGGGAAAGGTGGGCACTCGTCAAATGCCATCATAATATCTGAACCTAGGTCATTTTGGATTTCCATTGCCTTTTCCGGAGATAAAAACAGCTTGTCTCCATTTAAGTGGTTACGGAAATATACGCCTTCTTCTTCAATTTTACGGAACTTTGATAAAGAGAATACTTGGAAGCCACCTGAATCTGTTAAAATAGGACGGTCCCAGTTCATGAATTTGTGTAAGCCACCCGCTTCTTTTACAATATCATTTCCTGGACGAAGCCATAAATGGTACGTATTAGATAGAATGATTCCTGCATTCATTTCTTTTAATTCTTCAGGACTCATCGCTTTCACGGTAGCTTGTGTACCAACAGGCATAAATGTTGGTGTTTCAAAAGAACCATGTGGTGTATGCACAATCCCTAAACGGGCACCCGTTTGGGCACAAGTTTTAATTAATTCGTATCGAATTGGTAATTGTTTTGTTGTTTCTGTCATATTTAAAAATCCTCTCGTTTCTAAAGTAAGAACACTACTTCGAATGAAAACACCTACCACTGTTGTAGTAGGTGCACACAAATAATAATTGTATCGATATGTTACCTGAATTGCAAATTACTTCACTGGACGAATGAACATTGCATCCCCAAAGCTAAAGAATCGGTACTTTTCTTCAACTGCTTTTTCGTAGGCATTCATAATTGTTTCTTTCGTAGCAAGTGCACTGACTAGCATGACTAATGTTGACTTCGGTAAATGGAAATTAGTAATAAGTCCGTCAATTGCTTTATATTCATAGCCTGGATAAATGAAAATATTTGTCCACCCTTGTGATGCGACAATTTTCCCTTCATTTTTTGATGCAACTGTTTCGAGGGTACGAGTAGAAGTAGTCCCTACCGAAATGACTTTCCCTCCTGCTTGTTTCACACGCTCAATTGCAGTAGCAGCTTGTTCCGATACACTATAAAATTCTGAATGCATATCATGGTCTTCAATAGAATCGACACTTACAGGACGGAATGTACCTAGTCCCACATGTAATGTAATGAACACGATTTCTACGCCTTTTACTTTAATTGCTTCAAGTAAAGGCTCGGTAAAATGTAATCCGGCTGTCGGTGCTGCTGCAGATCCACGCTCTTTTGCAAAAACCGTCTGATAACGGTCCTGGTCATCTAATTTTTCACGAATATATGGTGGTAAAGGCATTTCACCTAGTTTATCCAGGATTTCATAAAAAATTCCATCATACGTAAATTTAAATGTACGTCCGCCATGTTCCAATTCACCTGTACATGTGGCAGTCAACAGTCCATCGCCAAATGTAACCGTCGTCCCGACCTTTACACGCTTTGCAGGTTTAACTAGCGTTTCCCATTCATCTTCATTTGTTTGCTTTAATAGTAATAGCTCTATATTGGCCCCTGTGTCTGCTTTAGTCCCCATTAACCGAGCTGGTAGCACTCGTGTATCATTCAATACGAGGCAATCCCCTGCCTGTAATTCATTTAAAATATGAGCAAATGTATGATGCTCTACTTCCAAAGAGTTTGGGTTAACGACCATTAAGCGACTTGCTGTACGGTCCAATAATGGTGTTTGGGCAATTAATTCTTCTGGTAAATGAAAATCAAAATCTTCTACTTTCACGTTCATTACTTCCTTCTATTCTTTTTGTGCCGGTGGATAACCGAAATGGTCGTAGCATAAATTTGTCGCTATCCGACCACGTGGTGTACGTTGAATAAAGCCAATTTGCAATAAAAACGGCTCATACACATCCTCAATTGTAATTCTTTCTTCTCCGATGGATGCTGCTAGCGCATCTAACCCTACTGGACCACCACCGAAACGTTCAATCATAGACTGCATCAGTTTATGATCGATATGGTCAAGCCCTCTTGGATCAACTTGTAGCAGCTCTAATGCTTGCTTCGCCAAATTGTGCGAAACAACGCCATCCGCTAATACTTGTGCATAATCGCGAACTCTTTTTAATAAACGATTTGCTATACGCGGGGTTCCACGGGCACGTCTTGCAATTTCATAGGCTGCTTGTTCATTTAATGCAACCCCAAACAATTCGCCCGATCGAATGACAATTTCCGCTAGCGACTGTTCATCATAATATTCCAGTCTCGCCAAAACACCAAAACGATCACGAAGCGGTGCAGATAGAGCTCCTGCCCGTGTCGTCGCACCTACAAGTGTAAATGGTGGCAACTCTAATCGAATTGAACGTGCTTCAGGACCTTTTCCGACAACAATATCCAAACAGAAATCCTCCATTGCAGAATAAAGTACTTCCTCAATCGCACGTGGCAAACGATGAATTTCATCAATAAAAAGCACGTCTCCAGCTTCCAAAGAACTTAAAATTGCTGCTAAATCCCCTGGTCGCTCAATCGCCGGGCCACTTGTCATCTTTACGTTTACATTCATTTCATTTGCGATGACGACGGCTAATGTTGTCTTCCCTAAACCTGGTGGACCATAAAGGAGAACATGGTCAAGACTTTCCTGACGTAGCTTAGCGGCTTCGATAAATATTTTAAGGTTTTCCTTCACTTTATCTTGACCTATGTATTGCACTAAACGCTGCGGTCTTAAAGAAAGCTCAAATTGCTCTTCAGCATCTGTTGCTTCACCTGAAAGTACACGGTCTGACATGTTTTCTCACTCCTTTTTATTTCAATTTCAACAATAACTTTAACGCCTGCTTAATATAGGCATCTGTCGTCATTAAATTCTCATCTTCGCTTAACTGTGGTTTAATCTTATCCAATTCCTTTTCGGAATAACCTAATGCCATAAGAGCAAGCATTGCCTCTTGTAGCTCGTGTTCATTTGGATTTACACCAAATAACGGCAGCTCATTTTCTGCGCTCGGTAATTCGACTGAATCAAGCAGCATATCGAGCTTTCCCTTTAAATCCAAAATCATTTGGCGTGCTGTTTTTTTACCTACTCCCGGGAAGCGGATTAAAAATGCTTCGTCCTCCATTTCAATTGCCTGTATAACTGAAGTGGGGTTCCCACTTGCTAAAATCGCAAGTGCACCTTTCGGACCGATGCCTGATACTTGAATCAGTTTTTTAAATAATTCACGCTGCTCCAAACTATTGAAGCCATATAGATTTTGAGCGTCTTCCCGTACCTGCAGGGACACAAATATTTGCTGTTCGCTTGCAGAAGTACGGAATGCATATGGATTGGGTGTAAAGATCATCCAGCCAATGCCCTGCTGTTCTAATACTATATATTCTGGTGTAACTCGGGTTACTTGTCCTTTTAAATAATCATACATCGTTCATCCCTCACATTTCTTGCTTTATTATAGCACACGAAAGAGGTAAGTTACCGAACGTATGTTGCTTCCATTCGAGATAAACATCGTTTGCACACATTAGCATGAATTAATGCCGATACGATTTTAAGTTTCGTTAAATTTTACATTTTAAAAACGTAAAGAAAAGACTGTCCTCTAAGACAGCCTTAAGTTTATCATATTATTTAACATGTATCACCGAATTATATACTCTCAATTAGTTTTGCAAAATTTCAATTTGTTCTGCTAAAGTATCTTTATGTTTAAGCCATTCATACACAATAGATTGAATGAATGGATAGCAGGCAATTTTTTGTCGGTCGCTTAACTTCAGATAAAATAAACATTCCCTCAAAATTTCATTAGGGTAATTTAAATAATGAAGCTTCGGCTGAACAATCTGTAAATAAGGATGATCATTCATTGCCTGCTGTAGTTCATATTTAGTTTGAGGCATTACCCGATGAAGCCATAAAATAATTTCATCTGATGCTTCTCCTAAAGAAGCTAAATCAAAATCAATAAGCTTTACTTCTTCACCACGTAACATCACATTATGATGAACGACATCCCCATGTAGAATTGTTTTATTTTCAGACGGTACAGTCCTTTGCGCCATTAAATTTAACGCATAGGAAGCATGCTTAACTAAATCATCATAATTATTTTTTAATAACCGTCTTAGTTCTCTTTCATTCGTAATAAAGCGTTCGAAGCGCCTCATCCACTTCTCCGGCAATCGGTACAATGAAAGCATGCCTGTTTCGTCCCAATTAATTTGTTCTTTTGTTTCATGTAACTTTTGGAGCGCATGAATAGCAAAATGTTGGTGTTCAAAACGCTTATAATCCACACTTTTCCCATCAAACCACCGCTGTTTTATTATATGTGGCTCTTCATTTTCTTCAATGGAAATATGATATGGGAATTGTATTTTTTCAAGCTCATGATGAATCATTTTCACTTTTTGTGCAATAAATCCATCTTCATAATACTTCATAAAATAAGACCCTTTTTGTGTATCCCACTTCCAGCAATTTTCTTTTATGACTATTGACATGACTTCGGCGGTTGTGGCATCGGTTGCATTTGAGGCATCATACTTGCTGGATAAGGCATCATTTGTGGGTGACAGCAAGGGTTTTGTTGATGCATCATATAATCAATTTCGTTATAGTAATGGTTTACTAATTGCTCCTTATCCGGGCAATGTTTTCTTTTTACTGAAGACTCTTCTTGATAAACTGGCTGCATCTGCATATGCATTGGATGTTCCATATGCATATATGGTTGCATTTGCGGATGCATATACATTGTTGATTCCATTGGCATGCGATGACACGATGGGCACACCGGCATTTGATGCATTGGCATTTCCATTGGCATTCGATGACATGACGGGCATACCGGCATTTGATGCATTGGCATTTGATGCATCGGCATTTCCATTGGCATTCGATGACACGATGGACACACTGGCATTTGAGGCATTGGCATTGGCATCGGATGTATAAACTGTGGTTGTTGTTCGATAAAGATTGGTTGCTGTGGTTGTGGCTGTGGTTGCGGCTGTGGCTGCGGCTGTGGCTGTGGCATTACCGGTGGCATATAGACGGGTTGCGGTTGTTGTGGTATAAAATTATTTTCAAAAGTTGGTTGTACATGAACATTTGTTTGCCAATTCGGCATTGGCATTGGCATTGGCTGAGGAGTAGGCTGCAAGTAAATGTCCCCTTGCCAAAGTGGCTTTTGTGGTTGGGGCATTGGTGCTGGTGTTGGCATTGGTGCCGGTGCCGGCATTTGAACAGGTTGCTCTTTCACAGGCTTAGGTTGCTCCTTCACAGGTTTTGGTTGTTCCTTTACAACTTGTTTCACTTCTTTTTTATGCACTGAATCCGGTAAATATATTTCCATCCCTGGAACAATATAATCAGGGTTAGCTAAATGTGCATTTAATCTCTTTAAATCTTCAAAGCCAATCGCATATTGCTTCGCGATTTTCCACAAAGTATCTCCTTTTTGAACAATATGAACGCGCACATCTTTCCTCCTTTTCTCGTAATAGCATATGCATAAATTGTGCTATTGCCACAATGTTCACAGTAAGTACACTATAATTATGATAAGATATAATGTAACTGGTATGCTAATTGAGGTGGAATTGATGAAAAAATTATTAGGCGAAGAACGCCGTCTCGAATTGCTTGCATTATTAAAGAATGCAGCACAACCGCTAACAGGCACGGATTTAGCAAAGCATACAAATGTTTCGAGACAAGTCATTGTAAATGATATGAATTTATTAAAAGCACGTAATGAACCTATTGTCGCTACAAGCCAAGGTTATATTTATATGCATAATGTTCAACAAATGCGTATACAACGCAAAATTGTCTGCATGCATAATGCTGAGGAAGCGAAAGAAGAGCTATTCATTTTGGTCGATTGTGGGGTTATGGTCGAAAGCGTTATTGTCGAGCATCCGGTATATGGCGAAATTACAGCTTCTATTATGGTATCTAACCGCTTAGAAGTTGAGCATTTTGTAAAACGCGTCCACGAAACTAATGCCCTTTATCTTTCTACATTAACGGACGGTACACACTTACACGTCATTAGCTCGACTTCTGAAGAAAGCTTGAATCTGGCCGAAGAGAAATTACGTCAGCGCGGGTTTTTGATTGAAAACTAAGATAAAACAGCTTATTCAAAAGACACCCTGTCACATGAATAAGCTGTTTTTCTTATGAATAGTTCTGCTGCACGCCACTCCCGATGAATGTCTTCCGGCGATACACGCTAAGTGCAATCCCGATGACAAATGAGTTTAGTAGGAGAGATGTAAAACCGTAACTTACAAACGGAAGCGATAATCCGATAATTGGCAACCAGCCAAGAATCATAGCCACAGAATATCCAAACTGCATGCAATAAAATGATACTGCTCCAATTACAAGCAATTTGCCATATGAACGGGCTAATTGTTTTGCTTTCCAAAGTATACGAATTGCGATGGCGAATAATACCGTTATGACAGCAATTCCTGCAATATAACCAAATTCCTGGATAAGCTGTACTAAAGCAAAATCTGTATGCCCTTCCGGAATATATCGAATCGTCTCTGCCCCAAACCACCCAGCTTCATTTAATGCATTTTTTATTGCCAGATAAACATAGCCTTCCTGTGTAGCATAGCTTTCTGGATTGCTGGATTAAGTACGCGGGAAATTCTAATATATTTATAAATCTTCTAATATAATTTTATTTTTTCTAATAAAATCCCGATTTTCTAATAAAGTGTCCCTTTGTGCTAAAATGCAATGACTTTTATCTAATATCTCCGTTGGATTTGCTAATATCCAACTGTCATCTTCTAATATCCCTCAGCATTGTTCTAATAAAATGACGCGCATGCATTATACCTTTAAATTAAGCATAAAAAAAGTGCCCTCCTATTCATCCGAGTGCACTTTTTCATTTTATAAAAATCTTTTTCGTTGCTCTGCTGATGGCAACATGCATTCCTGTTTTTTCCCGAACCATTTGTAGCGGTTTTTTGCAACGAACCGATAGACAATATCCCGCAGTGGTTTTGGCACTACAATGAAAATATAGCACAGCTTCCAGAGACCAGTTAGATTTCGTGCAATTTTAAGCGCTGCTGTTGATTCAGTATAGTGATTATCCCCTTCAATCAATACAATGCTGTCCGTTTTTTCGGAGACACCGAACTTTTTCAACATTTCCATCCCGCTATCACTTTGAAGCGAGGTAAACTTAAACAATGCTTTCGGATCACGCTTTATAATAAATTGAACACTCGCATCACAGAAGTTGCATTCTCCATCAAATAGTATAAGACGTCTCAAGATTTCCACCTCATTCTGGTGTTACATAAGTAAAGTATGTACCGAGCGACTTCACTGTGCAGCCAAGAGCGATAAGCTCCTCCACAGCACCTTTCATCATCGGCTCCTCTTCATCAGCTAGTATATCAATAATAAAGAAATAATTCCCGAGCCCTGTTTTTAGTGGTCGTGATTCTATTTTACTCAAATTTATTTTACGCCATGCAAATACAGATAATACTTGATGAAGCGCACCGGACACATCTGTCGGTAATGTAAGCATAAATGTTGTTTTCGGCTGTGATTGCAACGGTACTAAGCCATGCTTTATATTTTGCTTCGATAATACAAAAAAGCGCGTATGATTAAAATGGAAATCATGAATATTATGTTCTGCAATATGTAGGTTATATTTTTCAGCTGCTGAAAGGTTGGCAACGGCTGCAATACAGCGATCTTCTGTTTGCGAAACAAGCTCGGCGGCGGCTGCAGTTGAAGCATATGGTGTTTGCTTCACACTACCATGCGTATAAAATAAAAATTTATGACATTGTGCCAATGCATGTGGATGTGAATATATTTCTTCAAGCACATCTAAATTTTCAGCGAACTTTTTATTTACCAATAAATGCTGTTGAATTTTTGACATTACTTCAGCTGTTACAAATAGCTCTGCTTCATGATATAAATAGTCAATTGTTAACGGGACTGAACCTTCCAATGCATTTTCGACAGGGACAACCGCTAGCTCGACTTTCCCCTCCGATACAGCTTCAATACATTCCGGAATCGATTTATACGGAATATGCCAATCCTGCGGGTATAATCCCTTTGCTGCTAAATATGTAAAAGATGCTTCAGGACCTAGATAGGCAATTCGCTTTTCCCATTTATTTTCTGACATAATGTACACCTCAATATCATTCTAAATTTTCTGTTAAATACAATTAAAAGAAAGGACTGTCCATTTGCCCTAGCAGATTGGACAGCCCTAATTATTCGGTTATGCCTTGGTGCAATTGCGTAAATACAAGAGGTTAAAATGCACCCGAGCTAATAACTTCAGCCGATTCGATAAATTCAAGATGATTTAAGCTGCGAATGAGTTCATCCAATTCATTCGACATACTTGTAACGTCCAATGACAGCGTAACATTTGCACGCCCTTGAATCGGAATCGTTTGGTGAATCGTCAGCACATTGCAATGTGCATCCGATACTGTTTCGAGTAATTTGGCAAGTGTACCTTTACGATCTTGCAGTTGAATGAACACCGTTAAAATACGTTCTTGCACAATCGAATGGAAAGGAAAAACAGCATCACGATATTTATAAAAGGCGCTTCGAGATAAATCAACCTCTTTTACCGCATCCCAAATGGAAGTAACAGAGCCTTTTTGCAATAATTGTTTTGCTTCTAACGTTTTTTGCATCGCATCTGTCAATACGTCCTCACGCACTAAATAATATCGCTGATTAGCTACGTTTTTCATCGTCATCCCCCACTTAATTAATCGACAAAGTCAAATTCGAATTCCATTAAACGTACTGTGTCGCCATTTTGAGCACCACGTTTACGTAATTGCTCATCGACACCCATCGCACGTAGTTGGCGGGCAAAGCGTCGAATACCGTCTTCACGACTGAAGTCAGTCATTTTGAACAAACGTTCAATAGTGTAACCTGAAAGTACATATGCACCATCATCATCACGTGTAATTTCGAAGTCGCTACCTTGGCTTTCATGTTTGTACATTACTACCGCATCCGTCTCTTCTTCCAATACATCATGCAATAAGAATTCTGGTGTTACTTCTATAAGATCGGCAATTTCAAATAGTAATGGCTTTAAGCCTTGACGAGAAACTGCTGAAATTGGGAAGATTTTTACGTCTTCGCCTACTTTCTTTTTAAACTCTTCCAAGTTTTCTTCCGCATTTGGCATGTCCATTTTATTGGCAACGATAATTTGCGGACGTTCAAGTAAACGTAAATTATATTGTTCTAGCTCGTTGTTAATCGTTACATAATCGTCATATGGCTCTCGGCCTTCCATCCCAGACATATCGATTACGTGTACAATTACACGTGTACGCTCGATATGACGCAAAAATTGCATTCCTAAGCCAACGCCTTGGTGCGCGCCTTCAATTAAACCTGGTAAATCGGCCATTGCAAATGAACGACCGTCATCTGTTTCTACCATTCCTAAGTTCGGTACAATTGTTGTAAAATGGTAAGCACCAATTTTAGGTTTTGCTGAAGAAACGACAGATAATAATGTAGATTTTCCTACAGAAGGAAAACCAACTAAACCAACATCAGCCAATACTTTTAATTCTAGAATAACTTCTAATTCCTGACCTGGTTCACCTTTTTCGGCTAATTCTGGTGCTGGATTTGATGGTGTAGCAAAACGGCAGTTACCACGTCCGCCACGCCCTGCTTTAGCGATAACAGCCTGTTGACCATGTTCAACTAAATCGGCAATTACAACTTTAGTTTCGGCATTCATCACTACTGTTCCTGGTGGCACTTTAACGATTAAATCTTCTGCACGACGACCGTGCATCCCTTTACTCATCCCATGCTCTCCACGTTCAGCTTTGAAATGGCGTTTGTAGCGGAAGTCCATTAACGTACGTAAACCTTCTTCCACTTCAAAAACAACGTTACCACCACGGGCACCATCGCCACCTGCTGGACCACCATTCGGTACATATTTTTCACGGCGGAATGCAACCATTCCATCTCCACCGTCTCCACCTTTAACGTAAATCTTTACGTGATCGACAAACATTTCTTTCACTCCTCATGCATGTGAAGTACATATCTCCAACTTGTATTAGTTTGTTCATATGTGTCCACACCAAAAATATTCTGTTCTATTGAAAATAGCGACTGTTCCCATTTTCCCGTTAAATGAAATGAAATATTCCACTTATTTTCTTTTGCTTCGATACTTAACTGCAATTTGTGCTCTTCATATGGATCAAGCGTGTCATAAACATGAATAATTGTATTTTCCAAGTATTGAGTAATAGCTTCATCGTACTTGCTTTCAACTGGTGCACTTACATCGCTATCCATTTGAAGCTGTATAGCTGGGAAACGCCATTGTACTGTATGAAGCCATTCCATCGTATTAGGTAATTGAAGTCGATTGATGTTCGAAAGCATCTTACAATGCTCTGACTGTTCAAAAATCACTTTTTTTGCATCGTCCACTCGACCTAAATCTAAATTCATTTGAATCAAATGAAGATGATTTAAAAAGTCATGATTTGCATAGCGTAACGCTTCAGTTACAGTTAATTTTGAATCAGTCATTTTTCCACTCTCCGTTTTACAGTATCGTTACTAGTATAACAAGTTTCACATCTATTTTCCTTCTATTCATCTGTTCTCAAAAGAATGACATAATCGATACTTAAGAAAATTTCAACCATTCATATCAATTATACCTCGGCATAATTGCAACCAGTTCAGCTAGTTGACTACAGTGGATCACTGAGCCGTTTTTCTCCCGAACCGTGACATCCGCTAAAAAAAGTGAAAAAGTGAAAAAAAGGACTGCAATAAATGCAGTCCTTTCATTGCAAGAATTATGCTTCTTGAGCTGTAGGGTATACAGATACTTTTTTCTTGTCGCGACCATAACGTTCAAATTTAACAACGCCGTCAACTTTTGCGAATAATGTATCGTCACCACCGCGGCCTACGTTTGTACCTGGGTAAATTTTTGTACCGCGTTGACGGTAAAGAATTGAACCACCAGTAACAAATTGACCATCAGCGCGTTTAGCACCAAGGCGTTTTGACTCAGAGTCACGTCCGTTTTTAGTAGAACCTACACCTTTTTTAGATGCGAAGAATTGAAGATCTAAAGTTAATAATAACATACTGTTCCACCTCCTAGATCATTTTATATTTCAATTCGATATATTCTGAATAGCTGGCAGTCATTGTATAAAACTGCGTTACCATTGTGTTCAGAATAACCTGTAATTTTGCGTCTGTTTCATCATTCAGTTCAGCTTGAGGAATCGTTACTTTTAAGTAACCACCCTCCGGACCTTGCTCGATTGCTGGTGTAATACCAGTAATTTGTGGAATAGCATTTACTGCACCAAAGGCAACAGCAGATGCACCTGCACAAACTAAATCTCGACCATAGACATCCGATAAAGCATGTCCTGAAATTTCAAATCCATACGATTTACGATTTTCATCACTATAAATAGTTACTGTAATCATATCCATCACCTACTCTTAAGCGTTGATTGATTCAACTACTAATTTTGTATATGGTTGACGGTGACCTTGTTTACGACGGTAGTTTTTCTTCGCTTTAAGTTTGAAAACAACAATTTTCTTTTGTTTACCTTCTTTAACGGCTTTAGCTGTCACAGTTGCGCCAGCTACCATTGGAGCTCCAACTTTTACAGTTTCGCCACCTACGAATAAAACTTTATCAAAAGTTACAACCTCATCAGCTTCAACACCTAGTTTTTCAACATAGATTTCTTGGCCTACTTCAACTTTGATTTGTTTACCACCAGTTTCAATAATTGCGTACATTAAAATGCACCTCCTCTTAGACTCAGACTCGCCCGGAATTGCAGGTGACCAATAAAGGCACTTAAACCTGTTCAGCGCGGTTGCAGTAGCACGGGTGCTACAAACAATAACATTAAAATACTACCACATCAAAAATATCAAGTCAACCTATTCATTACTATTTTTTCAAATGCAGAACGGTATTTCCGAAATTTCCAATCGCCTATTACTTTGGTCCATAAAAAGAGACCAATGATTGTTAATGACAATGATTGCGGCAATAAATATAATAGTACGATAATTATTACTGTAAGTAAATAAAAAGAGGCCGTTAAATAAAATTCGAAAATTTTAGAAAACGGCCGCCATTTTAATAAGCTATAGCATAATATCCTACCACCATCAAGAGGCCAAATCGGAATGAGGTTAATAGCTAGAATAAATAATTGAACTTCTATTAACCTCGCACTAAGCATAGGAGGCAAAAAAGCACTGATAAAAATTCCAATACAAGTTGCAATCGGTCCCCCTAAAGCAATAATAATGAGCTGATTGTAGGATAATTGCATTTCATCCTTAATCTTCATTTCACCGCCATACGGAACGATTTTACATTGAGTAATGTGCGCTCCAACTATTTTTGCTGCGATGAAATGACCCAATTCATGAAATAATAACGATACAATAATGACACTGTAAATCGCAATATCTCCATACAAAATAATAGATAAGAGCAGTAACAAAAATAATGGATGTATCGTAATTTTCATTTAGATGGACTGTTCCTTTAGCCAGCGAATCGTTTCTTCCATATTCAAAACCTGCCCGTTGCGCTCAATTTGCACATACAGTTTTCCGGCTTTTTTAGTTGCAACAACCATCCCTTTCGTTACAGTTGTATAAGGTAATACATAAAAATCATCGACAAAGCCAAATGTAACTGTGTCCCCTGTATCATATACAATCGAAATTGCTTTTCCATTATATTTTGTATGCCCAGTAAAAACAATTAGGCCATCAAACAAAGCATTTAATACAAAAGGTTCATCATAAGCGAGTAAAAAGCCATCGTTAAAGCGATCAATCGTCTGGAAAAGTTGTAATTGATTGATTGATATATCTGCACTTACAGGGATCTGTGATTCATCCTTGGACAGTATATTCACAACTGCCTTTCTCATCATGACTAAGTCATCCGAGCTATATACAATGGAATGAATAACACGTTTTGTAGATATATCCCCATAATAATTACAGGCATAAATAATCACAAAGACGACGCTCGCGATGAGCCATTGCCATTTTTTCAAGCTCACCATCCAATCTTTTTGAACTATTATATGTCATGAAAGACATTTCAATTCAAGAAAGCCGTTAATAGAAAAAGCTGCATGGACGGCCGAAACATTCCATACAGCTCACACTTTATTTAAATAATGATTTCAACTTGGCAAATACACCTTTTGGCTGGTCGTCTTCCAAACTCATTAACGGTACAGAGTCCCCTAAAATACGACGGGCTATATTGCGATAGCCTAAAGATGCTTTATTATTCGGATTCATTACAATTGGTTCACCTTTGTTCGAAGAGCTAATTACATCTTCACTATCGACAATAATCCCCAATAAATCAATGGAAAGATGCGTTGTAACTTCCGTAATATCCATCGCATCTCCGTTGGCCATTAAGCTTTTTCGAATACGGTTAATAATAAGTTTGGGTGGTTCAATAGGCTCTTGCTCAAGCAAACCGATAATACGATCTGCATCGCGCACTGCTGAAATTTCAGGTGTTGTCACGACGATAGCGCGATCTGCCCCAGCAACAGCATTACGGTAGCCTTGCTCAATACCAGCAGGACAATCGATTAACACATAATCAAACTCTCGCTTTAGCTCATCTACTACGATCTTCATTTGTTCCGGGTTTATCGCATTTTTATCTGTATTTTGAGCAGCAGGCAATAAATACAAACGTTCATCTACTCGCTTATCTTTAACTAACGCTTGATGCATTTTACAACGGCCCTCGATAACATCCACTAAATCATAAATAATACGATTTTCCAACCCTAAAATCACATCCAGATTACGTAAACCTATATCCGTATCCACTAAACAAACTTTCTTGCCTTGAAGTGCCAATGCAGTTCCTAGGTTTGCCGTCGTAGTCGTTTTCCCTACGCCACCTTTTCCTGAAGTTATAACGATTGCTTCTCCCACATTAGCGGCCCCTTCCTTATGTAAGGTAGCATCTTGAGTAATTGCATCATCAATATTCTTAGAGAATAATAATTCGTCTTCACTCATTTAGCTTCCTCCTTTATATGTTGATAAATTCGGTCGTATATTTCTTAACTCTTGGATTCTATCATAAGCAATTATGTCATTTTCTCCAAGATATGCAAATATTTGATGGGTATGATCTAATATAAATTGCGATTCGTTTGTCATGACCTCAACATGATTGCCGATTAATACGTGTGTCGGTTCAAAATGCGAGGCATACACAATCGCTTCCTCATTCCCATTTACACCAGCGTGCACTATTCCTTTTAACTTACCCGCAATATGTACATTACCGCCTGCTTCAATCCGCCCATTCGGGTTTACATCGCCCAGGACAAGAAGATCTCCCGTTACGCGTAGTGTTTGTCCAGACCGAACAATTCCTACGTATGTTTCAAAGCGATTTGTTTCAAGCTGTTTAAAGCTTTCTTCTATCGTAATGACATCACTTTGAATTTTTTTCACACATAACTTTTGATGTTCCTCAACAACTTTTGTAAGCTGCGCTTTTTGTTCTGGTGTACAGTAACGTTTCCCTAAGTGTAGTTGTACATCTATTTTACCATCCAGATGTCCTTCTGTAACTTTTTTCTCAAGTTCTTCTACTAATTCAGAATAAGAACATTGATCATCCAAACGAAGGACCAATCCATCTTTAGTTCCTTTAATATGGATAAGTTGTTTTTTCATAGCTTTTCAAGTCACCTCGCGCTACATAATGGTGAAAAGAAACAACCGAAACTAATGTTCGAGTTGTCTCTTCATCACTTGTTTTACAATGCTTATTGTGCACGTTGAAATACGCGAGCGCTAATACAATATTTAAACGCCCAAGCAAGCATTATTAAAAATAATAGATTCCCTATTGTTGTAGGAACTAATCGATTAACTATAAATGGCTGCACTGCCATTGTTGTAAACTGTAGAATATAGAAAAATTCATATATTACAAATTCAAAAATAACCATTAATAATAAAGCCAAAAACATCGAAAATACTAAATGGGGATGAATCCGCTTTACACACCATGCTGCAATATAGCAAACAGCTGGATACAACACCATGTACAATCCTATAATATTAATATAAAACACATCAAAACATAGTCCAAAAATAAGACCATAAATCATGGCTTTTTTACGACTATAATAAATGGCTAAAAAGATTAAGTATAAAATTAAAAACCGAGGAATTAAATAGTAAGTATCATCACCTAGCTGTAAAGGTGAAAACATAGCTAATCCAGATTCAAATAAAAACAGCAAAATACCTACAAACACTATTAAAAACCGAGCGAGCATTATTCCTCCCCCTCAACTTCCACAATCGGTTCATTCGTTAAATCTTCATTTGTGCCAGACCCATCTGAACCGTCAATCGAAATCGTTTTACGTTTGGCAATAATAACATGATCGAGTATTGAAAAATCTGCTGCCGGTTTTACATAGGCCATTTTTGTTAAGCCAAAGTCATCTGTCGTCACTTCTGTAATTTCTCCAATCAAAATACCTTTTGGAAAAATCCCGCCAAGACCAGAAGACAATACTTTACCGCCTACATCAAGTTCAACATTGGAATCAATTCGTTTTAATAGTAATTCGTTACGCTCATCGTCATACCCTTCTATTAAACCATGAATTTCTTTATTGTCTTCATCTACTACAATAGCAGATACACGATAATTTTCATTATTTGTATAAAGGAGCTCCACTTCTGATGTATATGGTGTAGCAATTACAATTTTACCTATTAGCCCACGAGAAGTCCTAACAGCCATATTTTTTTCAACACCGTGTGCTGTACCCTTATTTAATATAATTTTCTCTTCCCACTGATCAGGGTTTCTCGCAATGACCGTCGCCTGAATCGGATCGAAATCACGCAAACTTTCCTCGATTGACGCGAGTTCACGCAATGAAGAATTTTCGGCTTTTAAAGTACTTACTTCTGCCTGCAATACGGCAAAATCCTCAAGGCGCATTTTTAGCCGCTGATTTTCTTCATACGTATTTAACAGCGAATCAATATTGCTAAAAATACTTGTTATGTAATTAGTCGGCTTTGCGACAATCGATTGTGCAAAGCCAACTGTATCTTTAATAATTTGCTCGGGTAATGTTGCGTTATGACGATCACGTAGAGAGAACCCAATCAATGCCACAAGGAAAATAACACTTACTAATAATATTATTAATTTTTTATTTGAGAAATGTGGCACTGCGAGTCCTCCTTATTTCACTTGTTGCGAACGAATTAAATCAATATTATCCAACGCTTTACCTGTTCCAATCGCTACACAGTCGAGTGGGTTTTCAGCTATGAATACAGGCATTTTTGTTTCATCACTAATTACTTTATCAAGATTACGTAATAATGCGCCACCGCCTGTTAGTACGATTCCGCGTTCCATAACATCTGCAGATAACTCAGGTGGTGTTTGCTCTAAAGTTTTCTTCACACCATCTAAAATTACAACGATTGCTTCATGTAAAGATTTTGAAATTTCACTTGAAGTTATTTCAATTGTTTTTGGAAGACCAGTCAATAAATCGCGACCTCGAATTTCCATCGTTTCATCAGGACCTTCAGAAAGTGCTGTACCAATTTCCATCTTAATGCTTTCAGCTGTTCGTTCACCAATAGTTAAATTATATGTCTTACGGATGTAGGCAATAATCGAATGATCCATTGCGTCACCACCAACACGTACAGATTCGCTAGTTACAATACCACCTAGAGAAATGACTGCTACTTCTGTTGTACCACCACCGATATCCACTACCATAGAACCTGTTGGCTCCCAAACCGGTAAGTTAGCACCAATTGCAGCTGCAAACGGTTCTTCTATAGTAAATGCCTCTTTTGCGCCAGCTTGACGGCTTGCATCAATAACAGCACGTTGTTCAACAGATGTAATACCATAAGGAACACAAATCATAACATTTGGCTTTTTCCAATTAGAGCCTGATGCTTTCATTGCTTCTCTTAAATAATATTGAATCATTGCTGTTGTAATTTCAAAATCAGCAATAACACCATCTTTCATTGGGCGAATTGCCACGATAGAACCTGGTGTACGTCCGATCATATTTTTTGCATCATTACCAACGGCAACAATGTCACCTGTTTTTGTATTCTTCGCTACTACTGAAGGTTCTCGTAATACGATACCTTTTCCTTTTACAAATACTAATGTATTAGCTGTGCCAAGATCAATCCCGACATCTTTATTCCCTAATCCAAACAAATTAAGTACTCCCTTTCCTATAAAACAATTTCTATTTTATGATGTTACTAAAATCATACGCTCTATTATAACGAATTTCATCAAATAATTATAGTGTCACATGCTCTCAATCTCGACTTTTGTCGAATGTTTTTTTCTACAACACTACTTTACTATTGTATTTCTATTTTCGCTTTGAAACAAATAAAATTAATATGTAAGATTTAACAAAATCACCACATACACATGACGAATATAACAAATAAAAGTTGCATATGCGAAATATGTCGACGAATCATTAATTTATATAACAATTGTTATTGTAATGTAACAATTCTTCTATGTCACTATCCATATTAAAAAGACAAACGTGCACTTACGTTTGTCTTTCCTGTCAAAAATACCCTTTTTCTTTCATACTTATGAACTGATGATCACCAATTATGATATGATCAAGCAAATCAACGCCAACAATTTTACTCGCTTCATATAGCCGTGTTGTGACATCGACATCCTCTGGGCTAGGTGTAGGTATCCCACTAGGGTGATTATGCGCACAGATAATCGATGCTGCAGAACGTTTTACAGCTTCACGGAAAATCTCCCTCGGGTGAACAATGCTCGCATTTAGACTTCCAACAAAAATTGTTTGTTTATGGAGCACTTGATTTTTGACATTTAAAAACAGGCATACAAAATGTTCCTGTTGCAATGACGTCATATCTTGCATTAAAAATGTAGCAGCATCTTCAGGCGAGCGTATTGTAAAACGTTCTTCTAAGTCTTTCGTTGCAAGCCTTCTACCAAGTTCAATCGCGGCTAATAATAATACCGCTTTTGCTTCCCCAATTCCTTTAATATCCGTAATTTCCTCAAGAGTTGCATGTTTAAGATTATGCAATTTCTCAAAGTTTATCAATACCCGGTTAGCGACGGTCAGTACCGACTCTTTTTTCGTACCTGTCCCCAGTAGAATTGCAATAAGCTCTTGGTTCGATAGACTTTTTGCACCTTGACGTATAAGACGCTCACGCGGACGGTCTACCTCTAGCACATCATGGATTTTTAAATTCAACAATGGCGTTCCAGTCATTGACATCACTCCTAAAAGGTTAGTTTTAGTAGTTGCAATGTAAGCATTTTTTGAACTAACGATGCAATCGGCAAGCCGACGACATTGTTATAATCTCCCTCTATGCGATCCACGAGCATGGCGCCACTCGTTTGAATCCCATATCCCCCTGCTTTGTCAAATGGATCTCCTGTCTGAACATATGCTTCTATCATTTGTGGAGAGACCTGTTTAAAAACAACTGCAGTCCTTTCAACAAATGTATGCTCTGTTCCATCTGCTAAAATAATTGCTACTGCAGTCATCACTTCATGACGATTGCCCACCAGCTGCGTTAGATGCTGAATCGCTTCTTCTTTTGAAGTAGGTTTGTGTAATATTTGATCGTTAAACACGACAATAGTGTCTGCTCCAATAATGCACTTATTCGGGCATTTTTTTGCGACATCACGTGTTTTTAAAAGCGCTACTTCTGTTACATATTGCTGGACTGTATTTGCTTTGACACTCGTTTCCACTACATCGCTTGTGACAATAGTAAAGGGAATATTTATCATTTGGAGCAATTCTTTTCTTCGTGGTGATGAAGAAGCTAAAATAAGTTGTTCGTTCGTAGTAAAATTCATTTCCAATCCTCCTATTATCTATAGTAACCGACAATAGGAAATTTGAACATTGTACTACCGTGGATGCTTTTCATTAAAATAGACTATTTCTAGCATATTTCTATATTAAAATGTCACTTTCAGGCAATCTAGGCGCTCATAATAATTTAAAAACATATGCAACCGAATAATATTAGGGTTTGTAGAAAGCTTCGAAACTTCCGACGCCAACCCAATCCAATCCTTTGGCACAAGTTGTTCATCAATTGTATCAGCCTGCTGACTTGTAAACATTTTTGTATCCTTCAAGGTAATTGGCAGCTGAAGTTCAGCATTATTAGGACAACTGCTTGCAATTGTTATACTTTTATAAAATCCACTTGGTATTAACGCTAATGCAGCATCGACCTTCGTTGTATCAAGGCGTGACCAAACAAAATACTGCTCGTCCACTTTCACTACAGCCGCCTTATTTAAAGTAGGATAAGTCGCTAAAAATTGAGCTGCGCTATCAAAATTTGAGAAAACACCATGTTGTAATGCAAAATATTGCTGCTTCACTTGCTGTTGTTCCTCTGTTGTTTGCACTGTTGGAATGGTTTCTGCAACTTCTTTTTCTGTTGTTGGTAATTGTAAAATAAAAACAAATACTAGGACGCCAGCAAGCCCTGTAAGACTTCCAATGAACATTGCTTGGAAAATGGCATTATTCTTTAAAGCTTTCATATTTGCTACAGCTCCATCTCTTTTTAATCAACCATAGCAAAATAGACATAAAAAAGGGCGAGACTGCTGTCGTCGCCCTTTAAAAATGTTTCGCTAATATTCTTCTTTATTTGCAATCTACCTCAAAGAAATTCCATCAAATCATAATTTATTTGCATTTTCATATAATATTTTTAAACTCTTGTCGAATCTCGCTCAATAAATATAATGAACCAGTTACAATTCTGACTGTATCAGCTTTCACCGGCTCCGATAATAACGTTAATGCGTCGTTAATTATATATTTATTCTCTGCCTGGCTCAGTTCGTAAATAACTGATGCTTTCATTGCACGTTCATTTTGAATATCAGCAAAGTAAAAAGCATCCCCGACTTCCTCTAATAGTTTTAATATCGATTGGACATCTTTATCCGCAAGCAATCCGACAACGAATTCAATCCGCTTCCTAGGAAAGTGCTCTTTTATTGTCGAGACTAATGATTGAATGCTTGCCGGGTTATGTGCACCATCAAAATAAATATTTGGCAAGACTTGTTCAAAACGACCTGCAAGAACAGCATTTTTTATTCCAAGCTGAATTTTACTCTCATCAAGCTCCAACTGGAATTTTTTCGCCACTTCCATAAAGGCAGTAATGGCCAAAGACATATTGTGACCTTGATGTGCTCCTAAAAGCTGACGCTGTAAATTTCCGAATTTCACTTCGTACACCGTATTTTCGTAAAGTTCGGAGCCGTTTGTTTTTGTAACGGTAAAATGTTGCCCATAACAATATAACGCTACGTTTTTTGCTTTGGCTTCCTGTACAAAAACATCCTTTACATTACCAATCATATCCCCTATTACAGCAGGGCGGTTTTCTTTGAATATCCCTGCTTTATGACGTGCGATACTCGTCAATGTATCCCCTAAAAATTTTGTATGTTCCAATGCAATACTCGGAACAACCGAAACAATAGGTATGACTACGTTCGTGCTGTCTTCTCTTCCGCCCATACCCGCCTCGATTAATACTAAATCAGGCTTTTGATCAGCAAAATAGAGAAAAGCCACAACCGTTAATAATTCAAAGTCCGTTAATTTCCCACTCAGCCCCGCCTCAGCCAATTGCTGAAACATCCGATCCATTTGATCCGTTGTAATAGGCTTCCCATCGATTTGTAATTGATCATGGACATCTACAACACATGGTGACATAAACTTGCCTACCGACAGCCCGTGAGCTCTTGACACTGCTTCTAAAAACGACAATGTAGAACCTTTCCCATTTGTACCAGCAAAATGAACGACATTCAATTGACTTTCAGGATGTCCCAATATATTTAGCGCTGATTCAATTGCTGCTAACCCAGGCTTAATTGTTTGCTCACTTTCCACTTGCCACCGCTCTTTATAGAGATTCAATAACGGAATCATGAAATCCATCCTTTCTTAAGAAAGAGACTTCGTACATCAGCTATGAAATATAAAGAACCCGTAATGACGAGCATTTCGTCCTCCGCCAGTATTGCTTTTTCTGTTTCAATCAACTGTTGCCAATCAGGATGCATAAACTTTTTTGCATGGTTACTTTGTTCGAAAAGCTGATTAGCTGTTGCCGCGCGCGGTAAATTAATCTGAGTGAAATGCATTTCAGTTGCTACTTTATCCATTAATTCAATACTGACAGCATGGTCTTTATCCTGTAATGCTGCATATACAAACTTCACTTTATGATGTGGGGCTATCTCTTTTATTGTTTCGATTAATGCAGCGGTACCTTCAGAATTATGTGCACCGTCTAATATGATATTGCCTAATACCCTTTCAAATCGGCCTTCCCATTTTGCTTTTTGAAGTGCTTGTTTTACTTTTAGTCCATCAACAGCTGGCATGAATAATTTTACTGCAGTAATTGCCAGTGCCGCATTCGCTATTTGATGCTCACCGACCATAGCCATTTCAATATCCCTGATACTTACATCTGATACATAGTCAAAGTTTGAGCTTTTTGCATGCTCAATATAGAATTGCTCATTTATCAAATAAAGAGGTGCATGTAATTGAATCGCCGCTTCTTTAATCACCGATAATGCTTCTTTATTTTTTACTCCTACAACTACAGGTTTCATTGCTTTTATAATCCCGGCTTTTTCTGCTGCAATTTGCCCATAACTTTCACCAAGCATTTCTGTATGCTCTAATGAAATCGTTGTTATGACACTTACTTCCGGTATGACGACATTGGTCGAGTCCAAACGTCCTCCGATCCCCGTTTCTAGCAGTACCACATCCACCTGTTGTTCCGCAAAATATTGCAAGGCAAGCAGTGTCATAAATTCAAAAAAGCTCGGGAACTTTCCGTCTAACTTTTCCTTCACTACTTCACATAGTCGGTTGGCGATATGTAAGAAATCTTCATCTGATATTTGGTGCTTATTAATAGTTACACGTTCATTTGCTCGTTCTAAATGAGGAGAGATAAAGGCACCTACCGTTAAACCGTGCGCCATTAATATTTCGCGTGTCGCGTTTAAAGTAGAACCTTTTCCATTCGAACCTGCAAAGTGAATAAATTTGTTCTTTTTCTCTGGATTCCCAAGCGCATTTAAAATTATTCGGGCTGACTGCAGCGGTTCCCCTTTGTATTGACTTGCTTTTAATTGAAAAATAAAATTAGTACATTGCTCCATCGTTTGAAACATTTTAAACTCTCTCCCTAATAAGGCTAATATATAATCAGTTCTATTATAACGAAATAAAAAGAAAGAGGCACCGAATTCCGGTACCCCTTCCGTTTAAACTACATATTTTTTAATTCTGCAATACGTTTTTCAACCGTTGCATATTTTGCTTCGTAGTCGGCTAATTTCTCACGTTCGGTTGCTACTAACGCTTCTGGCGCTTTTGATACAAAACGTTCATTAGATAATTTGCCTGAAACTAATTTCACTTCTTTTGCCCATTTTTCAAGCTCTTTTTCAAGACGTGCAATTTCTTCATCAATATTGATTAAACCTGCAAGTGGCATGAAGATTTCTGCACCCGATACAACTGCCGACATTGCTTGTGCTGGTGCTTCAAGCTCTGTACCAATTGTTAATCCATCAGGGTTACAGAATTTTTCGATGTAACCTTTGTTCGCTTCAAGAACAGCTGCAATGCTATCGTCTTTCGCTGAAATTGTCATAGCTACTTTTTTGCTCATCGGTGTATTTACCTCTGCACGGATGTTACGTACTGAACGGATAATATCCATTAACAATTGCATGTCGCCTGCTTCAGCCGTAAAGTTGAATGCAGGGTTTACAGTCGGCCATGCCGCTACTGTAATTGACTCACCTTCATGTGGCAAGTGTTGCCAAATTTCTTCTGTTACGAATGGCATGAATGGGTGCAGTAAACGCATCGTATTGTCTAAAACGTACGCAAGTACTGAACGCGTTGTTAATTTCGCTGCTTCATCTTCACCGTATAATGGTAATTTCGCCATTTCGATATACCATGAACAGAAATCATCCCAAATGAAGTTGTAAAGCTCTCGTCCTACTTCACCGAACTCATATTTATCAGATAATGTTGTTACACGGTCGATTGTTTCATTTAAACGAGAAAGAATCCATTTATCCGCTGTAGAAAGGTCACCTGTTAAATCAATTTGCTCATATGTTAGGCCTTCCATGTTCATTAACGCAAAACGTGAAGCATTCCAGATTTTATTTACAAAGTTCCATGTAGATTCTACTTTTTCTGTAGAGTAACGTAAGTCCTGCCCCGGAGAAGAACCTGTTGCCAAGAAGTAACGTAGTGAGTCCGCGCCATATTGGCCGATTACATCCATTGGGTCAACGCCATTACCGAGTGATTTAGACATTTTGCGACCTTCTGCATCACGTACTAAACCGTGGATTAAAACGTCTTTGAATGGACGTTTACCTGTAAATTCTTTTCCTTGGAAAATCATTCGGCTTACCCAGAAGAAGATAATGTCATAGCCAGTCACTAATGTATTTGTTGGATAGTAGCGTTTGTATAATTCCGCTTCTTCATTCGGCCAATCCATTGTAGAAAATGGCCATAAAGCGCTTGAGAACCAAGTATCCAATACGTCTTCATCCTGCGTCCAGTTTTCTTTGTCGGCTGGAGCTTCTTTACCAACATAGATTTCGCCTGTTTCATTATTGTACCAAGCTGGAATTTGGTGACCCCACCATAATTGACGGGAAATACACCAGTCATGGATATTTTCCATCCAGCGGTTGTATGTGTTTTCGAAACGGTTTGGTACGAAGTTTACTTTTTCATTTTCATCCTCTTGCATTTTTAGTGCTTCTTCTGCAAGTGGTGCCATTTTTACGAACCACTGTTTTGAAAGGTACGGCTCTACTACTGCATTTGTACGCTCAGAGTGTCCTACTTGGTGTGTATGCGGTTCAATTTCAATTAATACGCCTGCCTCTTGTAAATCGGCTACAATCTGCTTACGGCACTCGAAACGATCCATGCCAGCATATTTACCGGCTAAATCATTCATTGTACCATCTTCGTTCATTACTAAAATACGTTCTAAATTATGGCGATTTCCTACTTCAAAATCGTTCGGGTCATGTGCTGGTGTCATTTTTACAACACCTGTCCCGAATTCCATATCTACGTAATCATCCGCAACAATTGGAATTTCGCGGCCAACGATTGGAAGGATAACCGTTTTCCCAACTAAGTGTGAATAACGTTCATCGTTTGGATGTACAGCTACACCAGAGTCACCTAACATCGTTTCTGGACGTGTTGTTGCAACACGTAATTTCCCAGAGCCATCTGCCAATGGGTATTCCATATGGTAAAATGCGCCTTCTACTTCTTTATGAATTACTTCGATGTCAGAAAGTGCAGTTTTTGCAGCTGGATCCCAGTTAATAATACGTTCACCACGGTAAATATAACCTTTTTCATACAGCTTTACGAATACTTCTTTAACAGCCTCAGATAAGCCTTCATCTAATGTGAAGCGCTCTTTTGAGTAGTCTAAGCCTAAACCAAGTTTCGCCCATTGCTCACGAATATGAGACGCGTATTCTTCCTTCCATTCCCATGTTTTTTTCAGGAATTTTTCGCGTCCCAAATCGTATCGAGAAATGCCTTCTCCGCGTAGTTTTTCTTCTACTTTTGCCTGTGTCGCAATACCCGCATGGTCCATACCCGGCAACCAAAGCGCGTCATATCCTTGCATACGTTTCATACGGATTAAAATATCCTGTAATGTTGTATCCCAAGCATGACCAAGGTGTAGTTTCCCTGTTACGTTTGGGGGTGGGATAACGATAGAGTACGGCTCTTTATCGCTCGTTGGATCTGCTTCAAAAAATTTACCATTTAACCACCATTCATAGCGGCCGGCTTCTGTTGACTTTGGATCATACTTTGTTGGCATTGTAATTTCCGTCATGATGAATCTCTCCTTTTCAAATACAAGTTGAATAAAAATAAAAAACTCCCTTCGCCTTAAAAAGGACGAGGGAGTTAATTCGCGGTACCACCTTTAATTCCGAAGGGTTTAGTCAAGCGCTCGCAAACAATGCGGCGTTACTATGCCCAATCGGCACTTCATTCGATAACGGTGTCTAACCGGAACTCAGCTACTGCTATTTCACTAAGTCAGCTCCTAGGCTACCTTCTGTAAGTATGATGTAGAAACTTCTCAGCTACTGTTTCCTCTCTTCACATCATGTTCATACATACTCTTCCTATTCAACGCTTCAAATATATAGTTAAAATAATTCTAAGCTGTTTTTTATGAAATTTCAAGTATCTTATTTATTATGGGAAAACACTTTTTTTAATTTCTAAACATATACTATGCAAAAGGAGTTTGGAAATTGCGAAAAAATTATAACCCTTTCTTATTACCTCCATGGTTACGAAAATTCCGATTTTACATGAGATATTGCATTCTACCGCTGACAATTTTCCAGGCAATACGTACAATACTCATTCCGACAACAGGCGATATCATATTATTAGCCATATTGATTTTATTTTGCTACTTATTATTGACAGATTTTATTTAAGACTGGCTTTTTTAAACAAAATAGGCTAGGACAGAAGTAGAAATTTCATTGGATAAAAGAAAAGCCCTTTATTAAGAAACAAATATTTTAAAAATTGATTGGAATGGAGGGCGACTCCTGCGGGAATAGCACGACGCCTGAGACTACAGGCTCAGGCCGTGCCCGCGGAAAGCGTCCCAGAATGGAAATCAATTTTTATGCCAGCAAAAAAATTCCATTATTCTCAGGGAGAATAATGGAATTTTTGGATTATATCCAATCTCTTTTATTATTTTTTCAATTGAATTTGGACACGACTGTATGCATCTGCTAACTGTTCCAAGAAATCGATCTCTTCTGCCGGAAGCTGCTGTGCTTGTCGCTGCACTTCCTCATGGAACAAAATATGGCTTTGAACCTCTTCTGCTTCTTGATCTGTAGTAGACATATGCTGAATTGGCTCGACAGTTTCTTTAATTTCTTGAATTGCTTCCACTTCCTTCTCCGCCTTTACTTCCTTAACCTCATCGATTTTCTCAACTTCCCCCATCGCTTGTACTTTTCTTTCCACATCACAATTAACTTTCCAGCTACATAAACAGTACCCACTATTTGGTTCGATTTTTATTTCATTTATTTGCAGCGAAACCTTTTCAATTTGATCATTTGGGAAATCAACAGAAAAAGGCAATGCATATTCAAAATAGCCGTAATCCTTTTCTATATCGATATGCTCAATATATATGCCTTCCTCTATTTCCTCCTCTCTCGCTTTATGGTCAAATTGTATATTTCCTTTTACTACATAAATCCCTCTTAGCACGACAGAATCCTCATTAATCTCTTCATGCCATTTCGGTTCAACTACTATTTTGGAATTTTGTTGAATATTCCCTAATTGCTTTGGAAATGTAAACATTTCGTTCATTTCCCACTGTTGCATAAAAATCCCCTCCCTACGCTTACATTATGCATAGAAAGGGGATTTATGAGTTTATTAAGGTAAGATTATCTTGCTAATTTAGCAAATACATTATTGAATGCTTGAACCGTTTTAGCAATATGTTCCTCTGTATGCGCTGTTGATATAAACAATCCTTCAAATTGGGAAGGTGGTAAGAAAATACCTTCTTCCGCCATTAATTTAAAGTATTCCGCAAACAATTCTAGATCGGAGCTTTTGGCAGTTTCAAAATTAATTACATCTTCATTTGTAAAGAAGAACCCAATCATTGAACCCGCACGATTTACGGAATGTGGAATATTATATTTCGTTGCTGCTGAGCGGAAACCTTCTTCTAATTGATCACCTAGCTTACGGAAATATTCATATGATTCTTTATTTAAACGAGATAGTGTTTCATAGCCAGCAGTCATGGCAAGTGGATTTCCTGATAATGTTCCCGCTTGATAAATCGGACCTGCCGGAGCGATTTGCTCCATTATCTCACGTTTACCACCAAAGGCACCTACTGGTAAACCACCACCGATAACTTTACCCAAACATGTAAGGTCAGGCGTTATGCCATAGAACTCTTGAGCACAACCGTAATCGACACGGAAGCCTGTCATGACTTCATCAAAAATCAATATTGTCCCATTTTCTTCAGTAAGCTTACGCAAGCCTTCCAAGAAACCTGGTTGAGGCGGTACAACACCCATATTCCCTGCAACCGGCTCTAAAATTACAGCTGCCAATTCTGAACCGAATTTTTCAAATACTAATTTTGCTGATTCTAAATCATTGTATGCCACTGTTAATGTATTTTTCGCTATATCTGCCGGTACACCGGGAGAATCTGGTAAACCAAGCGTTGCTACACCTGAACCTGCTTTTATTAAAAGAGAATCGCCGTGACCGTGGTAAGAACCTTCAAATTTCAATATTTTATCACGCCCTGTAAAACCGCGAGCCAAACGTAATGCCGACATCGTTGCTTCAGTACCTGAAGAAACGAAACGGATCATTTCCACAGAAGGTAGACGGTCCATTACAAGCTTTGCCAATTTGTTTTCAGAAAGCGTTGGGGCACCAAACGATGCACCTTTAGCTGCTTGTGCCTGAATGGCAGTTACTACATCCGAATGAGCATGTCCTAAAATTAACGGACCCCACGATAAGACATAATCAATATATTCATTGCCATCGATATCTTTAATTACGGCACCACTTCCCGATTCCATAAAAATCGGGTCCAAGTTCACTGATTTGAACGCACGTACAGGTGAGTTTACCCCACCTGGCATTAAGTCAACAGCTTCCGTAAATGCTGCTTTTGATTTTTCATAACTAGTCATATTATTTTTCCTCCAGCCAACGACAAACGTCTTTTGCGTGATAAGTAATAATTAAGTCAGAACCTGCACGCTTCATACCTAATAATGTTTCAAGTACTACAGCCTTTTCATCTATCCAGCCATTTTGTGCAGCTGCTTTTACCATTGAATATTCTCCTGAAACATTATACGCAACTACAGGTATAGGGAAGCTATTTTTCACATCACGAATAATATCCATATATGCCAGTGCGGGTTTAACGATCAGAAAATCCGCGCCTTCTTCTACATCTGAAGTTGCTTCACGAATTGCTTCCATTCGATTTGAAGGATCCATTTGATACGTTTTACGGTCACCAAATTGAGGTGCGCCTTCAGCTGCTTCACGGAATGGACCGTAATAGCTTGATGCATATTTCACGGCATAAGACATTATCGGAATATGCTGGAATCCTGCTGCATCTAATCCTGCACGAATTGCCACAACAAAGCCGTCCATCATATTCGAAGGGGCAATAATGTCAGCACCCGCTTTTGCTTGTGAAACAGCAGTACGAGCCAACACATCAAGTGATGGATCATTCAATACCTGCTCTCCTTCAATCACACCGCAATGACCATGGTCAGTAAATTCACATAAACAAGTATCTGCTACTACTAATAAATTAGGGTGACGATCTTTAATTAATCGAGTCGCTTTTTGAACAATTCCATGGTCATGGTAAGCTCCAGTACCAACAGCATCCTTCTCAGCCGGAATACCGAATAGAAGGACAGCTTGAATGCCTAAATCAACAATTTCATCTACTTCGGCATTTAAATTATCCAATGATAATTGAAATACACCAGGCATAGAGCTAACAGGATTTTTAATATTTTCGCCTTCAATAATAAATAATGGATAAATTAAATCTTCTTTTTGTAAGTATGTTTCTTTTACAAGGGCACGCATCGCTGCACTTTGGCGTAAGCGACGGTGACGCTGGAAATAAAGTTCTGTCATTTTGTCTGTTCCTCCAGGATGAGCTGCTCAATAACAGCCTGCATCGTATAGATTTTTGGTTGTACAATTGGTTTTACCCCATATTTAGCAAGGGCGGATGTTGTTACATGACCAATTGAGCCAAATTTAACATATTGCCAGTCCACATTCGGAACGATATGCTCAGCATAAATGTCAACTGCAGATGGACTGGCAAAAATAACAATTGGTTCTTCGTGTTCAAGTATGCATTGCTCAAGCTCCTGTAAATAAGTTGTACAAGGACGTGTTTCGTAAACTGTCCATTCGTCTGCCCCTGTACCGTCATGAATTGTACTTTTCGCCATTGAACCACGTATAAATAATGCACGTTCTGTTGGCTCCATGACAAATTCCTTAACGAATACATCAGCACTGTAAATAGTCGGCATAAAGTGAATAGGATAGCCGTGCTGTTGTAAAAGTGCAGCTGTTTTCTCTCCGACAGCTGCGACTTTTATAGACGACGGAACCTTCATTCTATTACGCTCACACTTATTTATAAAGCTTGCCACTGCATTCTGACTCGTAAAAATTAACCATTGATAAGAATCGAAATTATCCGCAAACATTTTATCTTCATCCGAAACTATTTCAGCCGTTTCGATTAATGGATAATTATATACTTCCCCACCGTGCTGCTCAATTAATTGCTGCACTGAACGTACAACCGCTGAACCTGTAATAATTATTGTTTTTCCTGAAAGAGCATTACTCGGCATCAAGCTCAGCCTTTACTTTTTGAATTAAATCAAAGGCGCCTTGCTCTGTTAATTTTGCGGCAACTGCTTTGCCTAATTCATCAGCATTTGTTCCTGATAATGTCTCTTTATATGTCACAGAAGCATCCGGTGCAGCGACTAAACCTGTTAAAGTAAGTGTTTCTCCATCCGCTATTGCATAGCCAGCAATCGGAACTTGGCAACCGCCATCCATCGCCGCTAAAAATGAACGCTCAGCATGTGCTGTATTCCAAGTTGTTTTATCTGTTAGTTTCGCTAATTGTTCAAGAAGCTCTTTATCATCAGCACGACACTCAATCCCTAAAGATCCCTGTGCAACAGCCGGTAGACAAATATCTGTATCTAAATATTCAGTTACGACATCATTGCTCCAGCCAAGACGTTTTAAACCAGCTGCAGCCAAAATAATCGCATCAAAGCCTTCTGTTTTTAATTTGTTTAAGCGCGTGTCAACATTTCCACGAATCCATTTAATTTCAAGGTCCGGACGCACCTGTAATAACTGGGCGCTTCGTCGTAATGAGCTCGTCCCAACTACTGCTCCTTTTGGTAAATCTGCAAATTTCACATGACCATTTGATATAAAGGCATCACGCGCATCTTCACGTGGCGGGATACACCCAATAACAAGACCTTCCGTTAATACTGCCGGCATATCCTTCATCGAGTGCACCGCAAAATCGATTTCCTTATCAAATAAAGCTTGTTCAATTTCCTTTACAAAAAGACCTTTACCCCCAACTTTAGAAAGCTGAACATCTAAAATTCGGTCTCCCTTTGTAACAATCTCCTTTATCTCAAAATCAAAAGGAACGCCTGCAGCCTTTAATTCATTAATAAACCATTTTGTCTGTGTTAATGCTAATTTACTTCTACGAGATCCTACAATAATTTTTCTCAATATACTCCGACCTTTCTGTTAAACCCATAGATGGAAATTTGATAATTTGCTGCCCAGAAAGAAATTTATGACGACGAGCAAAAATAAACCAACATGCACTTGTGCATATGTCGTCCCAACTAACCTACCTCTTTGATGCAGCAAGAAAATAATTAAGTAAATAACGGATACTATGAAAGAACCTAAAATTTTAACATCAAAAATAGAAACATTCTCTAATGTTAAAAATGCCCATTCCAACCCTAAAATTAAACTTATAAGCAGCAATGGGATTCCGATTATTGTCGATAGATTAATCCATTTAACCATTTGTTGCAAACTTGGCAATCTTGCCCACAAATTATTTAACTTTTTCCGCTTTAAGATTCGATATAAAATTAGATATAGTAGCGAAAAGACAAACGCAACAGAAAAAGCAGCGTAAGACATAATCGCAAAGCTAATATGGATCAATAACATTTCCGAAACTAAAGAATCTCCCACAATTTGAGCATTTGATTGAGGTGCAAATAAATGGATTGTCATGAATATAAAACTCAACACATTTATAAAAAATACCGGTAAGTCGACACGCGCAATACAATGCAGCACAATCGACAGCGTAGTTAAAAGCCACGCATAAAAGAATACACCCTCATACAAAGACAAAATGGGGAATCGCTTCGTTTCGAAAATAAACAATACTAAAAATAATATTTGCAATATCCATACAATCGAAACAAACCAAAAAGCAACGCGTCTGAGTTTTACATTTTTATAAAGATAATCTGTAAAATACAGTACGATACAGAGCGCATAGAGAATAATCATAAGCTCATATAATCTTGTCATTACTAGTTCTGTCATATGCACCCTTCTCCTATTTAAAACTGAAACACCTTACGAAAAAAGCGCTTTCGGTATCTATGATTTTACCATATAGATACGAAAACGCTTATTGTTTTATTTGTTAAGGCTCAATGTCTAATGGCTATTGTTCAATTAATAAGATAAACCCGGACTTAAGTTTGCTTCTTTAACTTTTTCATTGGATTTTGATTTAACTGCGTGTAGCTGCTGTACTTCTTGCTGCACTTCATCTTCAATTCCAAAAATTTGCTGGAATAGTGCAAGCTGGGCTTCTGCATCTTTCTCATTAGCAAGCTCCTTTGCCTGAAGAATAGGCGTTTTCAGCAACTGATTAATAATTGACTTCGTATGCTTATTAATAATTTTCCGCTCACGTTCCGTCAAGTTTGGCATTTTATTTTCAATGCTCATCATAGTTTCTTCTTGAATGGATGACGCTTTTTTACGCAAGGCAGAAATAACCGGAACAACACCCAGTGTATTAAACCAATCTTTAAATTGAATGATTTCATCATGAATCATAGTCATAATTTCATTTGCCGCACGCTCACGCTCCGCCAAGTTCGCTTGTACAATTCCTTGTAAGTCATCAATATCATATAGAAAAATATTCGGAACATCGCCAATACGCGGATCTAAATCTCGTGGCACTGCAATATCGACCATAAATAATGGGTCACCCTTACGGAATTTTGCAACGTCCTTCATTAAATCATAATCAATGACATAATCTGTTGCTCCAGTAGAACTGATTAAAATATCTGCTTCTAGAAGCGTACATTGTAATTCATTCATCGCTTTTGCTTTACCATCGAATTTTGATGCTAAATTTTGAGCTTTTTCAAATGTCCGATTAATAACCGTAACTTTCCCTACACCGTTGCCATAAAGATTTTGAATTGCCAGTTCGCCCATCTTACCGGCACCTAATATTGCAACATGTTTATTTTGTAAAGAACCGAAAATTTTCTTAGCAAGTTCTACCGCTGCATATGAAACAGATACTGCATTTTCACCAATCGCTGTTTCATTATGGGCGCGTTTTGCAAATGTAACCGCTTGTTTAAATAACTGATTGTAAACGGTTCCAGTAGTACCTATTTCTTGACCCTGTAAAAAACTTTTCTTAACTTGTCCTAAAATTTGTGTTTCTCCCAACACCATTGAATCAATGCCCGCCGTTACACGGAATAGGTGATTTAACGATTTATCCTCTTCATAAATGAATAAATGATCTTCGAATTGATCCATTGGGATGTTAAACCAGTTAGCCAAAAATTGTTTAATATAATAGCGGCCAGTGTGCAATTGATCAACAACCGCATAAATTTCCGTACGGTTACAAGTAGAGATAATTACGTTTTCTAATATGCTTTTTTGCTTTTGTAGCGCTTCCATAGCATTCGGAAGATCCGATTCGATAAACGATAACTTTTCACGAATTTCTACTGGCGCTGTTTTATAATTCAAGCCTACTACTAATGTATGCATGAACCTCTACACCTCACACGTTCTAATTCATAGATTATATTGTAACATAAAGTTAGCATGACTCACGTTTAGTTTGTGAACATGCTATGAAAGTATTTGCAAAATATGATAAGTCAAATCCTCTTTTCCGATTTTTTGCGGTAAGAGTTGAAAAATTTTTTTACTACGATGATATATACCCTAAATTCAAAAATTTAAATTAGAATTATTCTAATGTAAGTTTAACAAAGTTCGACAATGATTTCAATGATACAAACTAAAAAAGAAGCTCACTTTTGTAATGAGCTTCTTTTTTGTCACATATTATGAATTTTTGTTGCAATTACATTCCCTGATTCATCAAGAGCTTGGAATTCAACTTCTACGTATAAATCAAATTCAGGGAATTCGTACAATTGCGGTCGATGCATAAAGCGAGATGAACCACGTTCAGGTAAATCATAACGCACATCTCCACTTGGCGAAATAAATACGACACGCACCGCTTTTACATTTTCACAGCCTGTATTTACATCAGCAAGAATTGTCACACGTTCTTCTATTCTTACATCTGTACGATTAAAGATTGTGTCCCCTACTAAACAACTATTGTTCATAGTAGGCATTTTACATAAAATCGTAGTAATAATCGACTGTAACGAACCATGTAAATTTTCTATTGTTGAGATATTTTGATACGTACCTTTTGTTTCAGATGAAATATCTTTCAGTAATTTTTCATTCACAGTTGTATACGAACCAACCGAAACAGTATGAATTGCAATGCCTTTCTCTTTTGCCATTCGGATGACCTCATCTAAACCATTACTGTTCGAATAGCCATCTGTAACTAATACAATCGCTTTATTTGTATATTGATTTGTAGTGAAATTATTCACTGCCGTTTTTAATGCTGCTACAATATTCGTCGAACGATTTTCATTTTTATAGCTCAATAAACTATCGATACTTGAAACGATTGCTGCAGTATCTGTTGCTTCATGGTTTGAACGATTGCTGAATCGATACACATGACTCGGCTTAGCTCCAATTTGCTTCACTGTCTGCTTCACTTTATCTGCCGTATAGTTTTTCGCATCTCGTACTTTCATCGAACCTGAATGATCGACAACAAACATCACTTCAGATTCAATGGCACAAAGATTATTTTCAAAGCGGGGATTTGAAAATACAGATTGTGTAACTGTTGTATTTTTTAATCCTTGGAAAATTTTATCATAACGTGGATCCAAGTCAATTAAGCGTGCTTTCACCTGAGAATTGCCATATAGGATATCATCAAAGTATACAACTGCAGAGCCACGGCTACCCGTGTTATTATTGTAGTCCTTTGTATTCGTATCAAATGATACAACACGTGTTTTTCCATTGAACGTTACTTCTACCGTCCCTTTGTAATCAGTAATAATAACACCGCTTGGCGCCACTAAATTAACAATTACTTTCGTATACCGATCCATACCTTCCGGACGCTGCTGCAATTCTTTTCCTGCTTGTAAGACCGCAATTTTTGATACAGCACCTTCCAGCTTCCCGATTAAATCCGCATAATCTTTACGCAGTAAATTTTTATCAATTTGTCCTAAACGATCATACATTGCTTTTATTACTTCAACTGATTCTTCATGTGCCAATGTAATTTGATCTGCAATCGGCAAAAACTTGCCTGTTAAATAAATAATTACAGCATGTAACATAGAATTGAAAGGAACCGTATCTTCTTCACTCATGACGCCCTGAAGATCATATGTTGCTCGCCCTTCATTGTTTACTGTGTACATTACTTTAGCACTTCCTAAACCGCCCCATGAAGATTCATCTTTTGGACCTTCAATCATATAGTCTAAAATTTGCTCAAATAACCAAACAGAAATAATTTGACCCTCTAATTTCAAGTCGGCATTTCCGTATTGAATGTCCTTTGAAGTGACTTGACCTTGTGTTAATTTACCATCCGAAGTAGTATACGATTCCCATTTAGATCCCGTCATAACTTTCATATCTTCATCATAATTGGAAATTGTAATAATTCCATTTGTTGTAAACGGCACAGTAGTAGTCTCAACTACACCTTGTGGTAAAGCCGGTAATGGTCTCACTCCTGGATCAACAGTCCCGCCATTCCATTCTGTCTGTTCTGGATCAAATACTTCATACGTAATACGAAGTTCTGCTTTTGGTACATATCGCATTGCCACTTCGATCACTTGATTTTTATATGTGTGATATTTCTCCGTTGGGTTGACCATTTCAAAGCGAATCGTATCGACTACTGACTTTGTTAGTGCAGGTGCCGTCACGTATACGTTAAGTTGTGGTCCGTCTGTATATACTACTGTCGATTGCCCACTTGTACTCGCATTCGTTTCCGATACTTTCGCCCCCGCTACAGAAGTAACTTTAAAGGCAAGAGATTCATCATATGATATGTCATTGCCATAACTATCACGTAAATTAATTGTAACTAAAGAGGAATCGAGGCCATTGGCAGTTAGTTCTTCCTTTGCTACTTTAATGTCTTTTACAGCTTTGTATATATCTGGTCTAGTTGTTTTATCATCCGGGTTTTTCCCTGGCTTGGTCGGAATTGCAACCGTTCCATCTTTACTTTCAACAAAGTTTGTTGGTAATGTTATTTTATTATTGTCCTTACCAGTAGGAGCACTTGATAATCCTTCAATCGCCATTTTCCCTTGTTGATTAATGCGATACATAAATACAGCCATATCACCACGGTTAATATTGCGGGTCGGCTTATAGTCCTCAAATGTTCGCTTGCCTGATGTACCCGTAGTGATTTCATTCATATATAAATATTGAACTGCTTGTACTTCCGATAAATCCAAACCATTCACCGCCGCATATAAGCGAGCAAAATGACCTCTGGAAATATTTGCATTACGCTTTGCTGGATTGTCCGCTCCATATAGCGGTATATTTAAATCCTTGTAATATTCATACAACATATCCTTATTATTCGTATTAAAGTGATAGTTACTATCTAACTTCGCCAAAAATTGAAGCATTTGCCATTCCATAACTAGAGTGCCTGATTGGAATTTGTTCCCGCCATATAATTGCATATAATCTTTGTCTACTGCCCATTTAGCTGCTTTATATTTCGAATTAGATTTGGCAATATCCGAAATTTGCTTATTTGCTGCTTCCACCTCTATTGGACCAAAGGGAAAAGCTAAAGAGAGAACTAGAAGACAAGATAGCAGCATTGCCATTAGTTTCTTCATTTTATTCATTTTTGCAACTCCTTAGTTAAAAAACAGAATATTGTCACGGTAGTTTTCTTTTAAATCCGTTTCTAAATAGCGTAAAAATCGTTCAATAATCGCTGAAGATTGTGCGCGTGTTAACGTACCTTTGGGATTGAAATAACCGTCGCTGCCGGACATTAATCCTAACTGTGTCGCTACATAAATTGCATCCCGTGCATAATCGGTAATTCTATAATCATCTTTATAGTCTGTTGTATAGCCTGGATCTGGTGCTTTTCCTTCTAAACCTAGGGCACGGACTAAAATTGTCGCTGCCTGCTGACGTGTTAAAAAGCCGTCAGGGTCAAAAGTATTCGGATTGGTTCCTTTAATAACACCCTTGTTTACTGCTGCACCTAAATAATTGTAGTCTTTCGCTGTACGCTTTACATCTTTAAAAATTGTTGGTTGTGAAGAAGTACGGCGATTGTTATTTTCTTCTAATACACGCAGGTCTATTGCTTTACCAATTGCAACGGCAAAGTCAAAACGTTGCACTGGTGTATTCGGAGAAAAGAAATTTGATTGGTCATCCAAAATGCCAAGTGAATATAATTTCTCAATTTGCTCACGAGCCCAGTTTGTTGATAAGTCACGGAACTTTGGAATTTTCAGCATTTCGAGCTTTGGCATATAGTCAATATTACTAGCAACTTTTCCTCTGCCTGCCGGTAAATCGTATTCATATTCAGATAATGAATCTGCCGAACTTACTGTTTTATAGTTTCCATTGAAACTGGATAAAGTAGCGTCACTTTGATTGAATTCCAAAGTACGTGATTTAGCAGTTGAAACTTTATTTTTCACTGTCCCAATTGATCCATCTTCATAAACAATTTCAAAATCGGTAATTTGGGTTTCAGTTGCACCCCAGAAGTTTTCGTAACCTTCATTTCGACTGTTTGCCTCTACTGTAATTATTTTCGTCACTGCATCTCTTCCCCGACCTGTCGATTCGGTATACGTTTTACGGGCAATCGCTTCTCCAGAATAATAATCCGATGCCGGACGCTTGTCTGTAATGGTACTTTTAGAGAGCTGGTAATCCGCCAATGTAAATGTGCGGTCTCCAATTGTAATTTTTTCTGTAAATTTTGTTACGCTACCAGTCGCTGAACTTTGACCAACTTGATCATAGTTTGTTACATCATATGTATACGTAAAGTTTCTAGTTAATTTTTCTCCACTTGGTCCTGTTAACGTAAATTTATATGTTTCGGTTAACTTACCTTGACGCTCTGTCTTGTTTACTGAAACGTTTTTATTAGTTCCCGTAAATTTAATCGGTTTCCCCGTTAAAAAGAAATATTCTTCGTATTCATACTCATTTTTAACTCCACCTGTTATATCAATTGACTGCGCTGAACTAGTCGATGGGTGGATAAGTAGTACTATAATTAAAAACGAACATGCCGCTACGAAGTTTAAACTAAGCTTTTTCCCCACTAAAATGTCCCTCATTTCCTCATATTTTCCTTTAAAGTTGTATTGGCATGTGAGAAATCCCCTCACATGCCATTAAACTTTTAGTTTACTAGTAGTACATATACATCGGATGTGGAACGTGCAATTGCAGTTACATGACTCCCTTTATAAATCTCCTCAATATCAACCACTTTTCCATCTTTAACTATCATTGCTTTTGATAAGTCTAATGTAAGTGAACCGTATCGGAAGTTCCAGTGTCCATCGTTCCCCCACTGGCTGCTATTATTTAATGAAATCTTTTTCGTGTTGAAATTCACAGAGCTTACTCGTCCTGTCAAAGTTAGCGTAGCCAACCTTTCGTTTGGAACAAAGTGAATTCCTTGAATATGTCCATCATTTACATAGAAGTATCCGTAATACGGATTTGGCGAATTTGTATAATTATCGTATAAATCTAAATCCAATTCAGGAATTACTTTAAATTGCTTTGTACCGTCCAGTTCAGAAGCAATTGTAGAATTACTGTATCCAAATTGGGAAATACGGTTATCCGAATTCCAGAAATGATTGTCAAAACGCTGCAAGTCAGATAAGTCGACTTCGTATGCATCTAAATCTGCTACATCAATTCGGCCAAAGTAAAGTTGGTATTTTGATAAATTCGGTGCTAAAAACGCATCATTTGTTATATTCACAACATGTGCATAGTCATTTTTTGCACCGCCATCCGTTAATACAAAGGCTGTTGTAGAAATTGGTTTCTGTGCTAAATCCAATGCAATTAATCCTTCAGGTTCTACTAATCGTCCGTTACGTATTAAAATTGAACCGTTATGGTAATTTAATTTCTGTGAATTTTTTAGCTCCAGCATATTTACACCAATATTTACACTTTTAATTGGTTGATAGAATGTACGTTCATTTTTAGCTAATACAATAATTTTATCGATAACCTCTTTATTGAATTGGGCTTTTGTCACAAAATAAATATCGCTGTTGCTGTAGTTTTTTAATTGATTTTTTGATATTTTTTTGTTTCCTGCATAAATGGTTGTATTATTTGTAAAGTTGAATGTAGCCTTTGTTTTTATGCTTCCAGTTCCGAATCGCCAATCCAATAAAGTATGGGCATTTTTTACATTTAGCGTATTTTTATTGGTATTAACCGCATTTAAATTCGCTTTATATAAATCTGCAACCGTATTGGCTGTGCTCATAATATTAATCTCGGCAATGCGTGATGTATTGGCTGTAGCAAATTTCAAACGTACACGGTCCCCTACGTAAAGGTTACTAATATCTACAAAAGATTTTCCCTTAAACACTTCTGTATTATTAGTAACGGTATATGTTTTCGTGGATGACCCATCTACCTTTACTCGCATTTGTAAACCGTTTGGATCAATTTGTGTTACAACACCTGAAATTTGTTTACTGTTTTCAACAATCGAACCGTCGCCGTCATTTGTAGAACCGCGTAATTCAGAAATCTTACCTGATTTTAGTTTAATAGTGACACTCATACCTGCTTTAAAACCATCTATATTTGTCAGCGTATTATTAATATAGAATTTCCCTGTGTTTGAAAAGTTAAATGTTGCTGTTTTTCCAGAACTATTTTTCAAAGTAACACTTTTTAATGTACGCGTTACCGTTCCGTTCTTATCTTCAGTTTCATCATAATTCGCTTTCATAAAGGTATATGTAGTAGATGCTTCAGCTTGTTGACCTATCGGTAGAATTGCTAAAGCAAGTGTAATTGCTGTCAGCAGTGTTACTATTTTTTTAAGCAATTATTTCGCCTCCTCATTCATTACTTCTCATTATTTTTATTTCAAAATGGCTTTATGTAACCTTATTTCTTAAAATTCATAATTAAAACTCTTTATCTTATTTATAAAGTCTAGAGCTCAATGTTTGTACAAATTTACAAATAATGTTACATCACCTAATTTAGTTTACCAAATTACCCAGGCAATAGCATCGAAAGTCTTTATAAATTATATAGAGACATCAATTGTATGACCTAGTGTTGGGTGGGACACATCCATTACTTCAATTAATTGTTCTATGCTTTGTTCTTGAAATTCCATTGATTGTTTTGTAACAGCTAATGAAACAGTTTGCATTAAATCCGCTTGTTTCATCGATATTGCTAAAGCTGCGATATCCATATGTAGCACCTCCTACAATTTTTATCGACAAAACAACATTAATATCAAGTAATTATTATAATTTTGATGAAGACTGAACTGTTATTACTGCAGTAGATTAAAAGAGAGATATTTCCAGTAATTTGTTTTTTAAAACCTAAAAAAAGAACAACTTCGAATTTAATCGAGGTTGTTCTTTTTATTTTTACATACGCGATTCAATTTCAGCCCATGCCTCTTCGAAGCCAAGACCTTTTTCTGAAGAAAACACAATTAATGGATCTTGTTTATCCATTTGCAATGTTTCCCGCACATGCTTTTTATGCTTATCCCATTTACCTTTTGGGATTTTGTCAGCTTTTGTCGCTACTACAATAACCGGAATATTATAATGCTTTAAGAAATCATACATCATACAGTCATCATTAGTGGGATTGTGACGAATATCAATAATCAATACAACGGCCCTTAATTGCTCACGTCCCATGAAATATTGTTCAATCATTCTTCCCCAAGCTGCGCGTTCTGATTTTGAAACTTTTGCATAGCCGTATCCTGGAACGTCAACATAATAAAGTTGCTCTTCAATTTTATAGAAATTCAACTGTTGCGTTTTACCAGGTTTTGACGAAATACGTGCCATTGCTTTACGGCCAATCATACGGTTGATAAACGAAGATTTGCCGACATTTGAACGACCCGCTAAAGCGAATTCAGGTAGCCCGTCTTCCGGGAACTGTTCTGGTCGGACAAAACTGCCGATCATTTCTACGTTATGGACTTTCATTACTTATTAAAACCTCCATCTAGTGCGAGCGCAAGAACTTCTTCCGCTTGTGAAACTAGTTTAAATGTGAGTTGCTCACGAATTGTTTCTGGAATATCATCAATATCACGCTCATTGTCTTTCGGGATAATAATCGTCGTTAATCCTGCACGGTGAGCACTTAATGATTTTTCCTTTAGACCACCGATTGGTAATACACGACCTCGTAAAGTTACTTCCCCTGTCATTCCAATTTCGCGTTTAATTGCTTTTCCAGTAATTGCTGACACGATGGCAGTTGTCATCGTTATACCAGCTGAAGGACCATCCTTAGGCACTGCGCCTTCTGGAACATGGACGTGAATATCATGTTGATCAAAATAATCTGAATCAAGTCCTAAATCACCTGTTAATGTACGGACAAATGATAGTGCAATTTGTGCGGATTCCTTCATTACATCTCCAAGCTTCCCTGTTAAGATTAGTTTCCCTTTACCAGGTGTTAATGAAACTTCAATTTGTAAAGTATCGCCGCCAACAGTCGTATAAGCAAGACCTGTTGCAACACCTACTTGATTTTCAAGCTCTGCTTGTCCGTAACGGAATCGATGTTTGCCAAGCATATCCACTAATACTTTTGAGCTAACAGTCACTTTTTTCTTTTCACCTGAAACAATGATTTTTGCAGCTTTACGACAAACAGTTGCTACTTGTCGCTCTAGTCCACGAACTCCAGCTTCACGTGTATAATAACGAATCAAATCTGTAATTGCTTCGTCTTTTATGAGTAGTTGTGCTTTCTTTAAACCATGTTCCTTCATTTGTTTCGGAATTAAATGGTTTTTCGTAATTTCAATTTTCTCATACTCCGTATATCCGGCAATATTGATAATTTCCATACGATCAAGAAGTGGTGCAGGTATTGTACTTAAATCATTTGCTGTTGCAATGAACAGTACATCCTGCAAATTATATGGCTCTTCAATGAAGTGATCGCTAAACGTATTGTTTTGCTCAGGATCCAAAACTTCCAACATTGCAGCAGAAGGATCACCACGGAAATCGTTTGACATTTTATCAATTTCGTCAAGTAAGAATACAGGGTTTGTTGTACCTGCTTTTTTCATTCCTTGAATAATACGACCAGGCATTGCACCTACATACGTACGACGGTGACCACGAATTTCCGATTCATCACGTACACCACCAAGTGAAACTCGGACAAACTTACGGTCCAAGCTCTCCGCAATGGAACGTGCCAAACTTGTTTTACCAACACCTGGAGGTCCTGCTAAACAAAGAATTGGACCGCGTAATGAATTCATCAACTGACGGACTGATAAATACTCCAAAACACGCTCTTTCACTTTTTCTAAACCGTCGTGATCACGATTTAATACCTCTTCAGCGTGGGCAATATCGATACGGTCTTCCGTTTTCTCCGTCCAAGGTATCGATACAAGCCATTCAAGATAGTTACGAATAACGCCACTTTCTGCACTTGCAGCAGGCAATTTTTCATAACGATCAAGCTCTTTTAACGCCACTTTTAATGTAGAATCTGGCATGCCTGAGCTATCAATTTTTTTGCGAAGCTCTGCAACTTCACCTGTTTTTCCTTCACGATCACCAAGCTCTGTTTGAATTGCTTTCATTTGCTCACGTAAATAATATTCTTTTTGCGTGCGCTCCATCGCTTGCTTCACTTTTGTACTGATTTTTTTCTCGAGATTTAAAATCTCCTGCTCATCATGTAGACGAATCATTAAGTGGTCTAAACGTTTCTTAATGTTAGTGATGTCTAATACTTCCTGCTTCTCATTAATTTTAAATGGTAAATGAGAGGCAATTACATCCGCCAATCGACCTGGTTCTTCAATATCGAGAACAGATTCGATTGTTTCAGTCGTAATTTTATTTGATGATTTTGCATATTTTTCGAAATAAGATAGTACCGTACGCATTAAAGCTTCCGTTTCAGAATCTTTAAATTGCTCGTCTTCAAATATCTCCAAATCCGCAATTGTAAATTTTTCAGCATCTTTGTAACTTACCATCTCCGCACGGTTTAAACCTTCAACCAAGATGCGTAATGTGCCGTTTGGAAGCTTTAGCATTTGCTTAACCTTCGCTAAAGTACCCATTTTATAAAGATCTGATTTTACAGGTGAATCAACACGTAAATCTTTTTGAGTAACTAAAAAGATCGTACTGTCTCCAAGCATCGCATGTTCAAGTGCAGCAATAGAACGCTCTCTACCAACATCAATATGTAAAACCATTGTTGGGTAGACAAGAAGTCCTCTTAACGGTAAAACTGGCATATTAGATAATTTTTTTGTCACGCGGGTATTCACCTCCATCCAAATCTTAAAAACAACCCGCATTATAAGTATGTGTCAGCTATTCATAAAATTTTCATCCAACCAATATGTATATCCTTTTTGTAAGAAAAAGCTGACTTTGGACTTGCTTAAGAAGTCTAAGTCAGCTACATAATTGGAACATTCAGCAAAAATTATGCTGAGGTTTTTTCGTTATCATCTTTTTTCAATACTGAACCATCATCCAAAATTAATTTTGGCTCTGCTTTATCGCGAATTGTCTCTGCTGTGATGATACATTTTTTAATGTCTTCACGTGAAGGCAATTCAAACATAACGTCCAACATTGTTACTTCAATAATAGAACGAAGTCCACGAGCACCAGTTTTACGTTCGATCGCTAATTTTGCAATTTCAACAAGTGCCTCATCTTCAAACTCCAACTCAACATTATCCAGTTCTAACATTTTTTGATATTGTTTTGCCAAAGCATTTTTAGGCTCTGTTAAAATTTGAACTAATGCATCAACATTTAACTGCTCTAACGTTGCCAATACTGGTAAACGACCAATAAATTCTGGAATTAGTCCAAATTTCAATAAGTCTTCCGGAATTAATTGAGACATAATAGAAGCATCTTCTTCAACAACGTTATTCATAGTTGAAGCAAATCCTATTACTTTCTCACCTTGACGACGTTTAATAATCGTTTCGATTCCGTCAAATGCACCACCAACGATAAATAAAATGTTTGATGTATCAATTTGTAAAAACTCTTGGTGTGGATGCTTACGTCCACCTTGTGGAGGAACGCTAGCCACAGTACCTTCTAGAATTTTAAGTAGTGCCTGTTGTACACCTTCACCTGATACATCGCGAGTAATTGATGGATTTTCAGATTTACGAGCCACTTTATCAATCTCGTCAATATAAATAATCCCTTTTTCGGCACGTTCAATATCGTAATCCGCAGCTTGGATTAATTTTAAAAGAATATTTTCAACATCCTCACCAACATAACCCGCTTCAGTTAAGCTAGTTGCATCGGCAATGGCAAATGGTACATTTAAAATACGTGCCAATGTTTGAGCTAGTAATGTTTTACCGCTACCAGTTGGACCGATTAAAACAATATTTGATTTCGATAATTCAACATCGTCAATTTTCGAATTTGAATTAATACGTTTATAGTGATTATAAACAGCAACTGCTAAAGCTTTTTTTGCCCGTTCTTGTCCGATAACATATTCGCCTAATATATTCAAAATATCTTTAGGCTTCGGAATATCTTTGAACTCAATTTCCTCTTCGATTCCTAGTTCTTCCACTACGATCTCTGAGCAGAGCTCGATACATTCGTCACAAATATATACTCCTGGTCCTGCAACCAGTTTACGAACTTGTTCTTGTGGCTTACCACAAAAAGAGCATTTTAAATTGCCTTTTTCATCATTAAATTTAAACAATTTGGTTCACCCCTATTCAAGCAACAATCTTACAAGATTCTAGTTGTTTTATCAAATAAATTGATTGCATATTGTTACTGGCTTGATTTATGTCTTATGATTTTCGCGTTAGCGCATCAACATTCATTGGATTTTATTGTAGCTTTTTCTCAACAAATATTCAAATACCCTAACCATTATATGTATGTATTCAAATCACAAATAATTTATTTAAGTGATAAAACAAGGCACGGAAAAAAACCGCACCTTGTCAAAATTTTGATTTAATTTATTCATTACTAGTTATCTCATATATGAAAGACGGTAGCCCAGTGATTAAACTAATAATAATCGACAATGTTAATAGTTAGCCATGGTTATTATACAAAGTACGATTCAATAAATTATTTCAGTCAAATAAATTAGTTAGTAATTTTAGCGTTTTCTACAAGGAATTCAACTGTTTTTTGTGTACGGATGTCGTTCTCAAGAACTTTTGTTCCGCCTAAAGCAGTTAAGATTTGGTCATTTGACATACCAAATTGTGCAGCCATTTTTTCAAGCTCAACATTGATGTCTTCTTCTGTTACTTCAATATTTTCTGCTTGACCAATTGCTTCTAACACTAATGTTACACGTACACGGTTTGCAGCTTCTTCAGCCATTTGAGTGCGTAATGCTTCTTCGTCTTGACCAGAGAATTGGTAGTATAAATCTAAGTTCATACCTTGCATTTGTAAGCGTTGACCGAACTCTTGTACCATACGGTCTACTTCTGTGTTGATCATACCTTGTGGAATTTCAACTTCTGCATTAGCAGCTGCTTTTTCTACAAGTTCATCACGTAATGATGCTTCAGAATCAGCTTCTTTGTTAGCTAAAGTAGTTTCTTTTAATTTTGTACGTAAAGCTTCTACTGTTTCAACTTCTGGGTCCATTTCTTTTGCGAACTCATCTGTTAAGTCAGGTAATACTTTAGTTTTTACTTCTTTAACTGTTACTACGAATTTCGCTTCTTTACCAGCTAATTCAGCAGCATGGTACTCTTCAGGGAAAGTAACTACAACATCTTTAGTTTCGCCAGTTTTAGCGCCTACTAATTGCTCTTCGAAACCTGGAATGAATGAACCAGAACCGATTTCTAATGAGTAGTCCTCACCTTTACCGCCTTCGAATGCTTCTTCACCTACGAAACCTTCGAAATCGATAACAGCAGTATCACCTTCAACGATTGCTTCATTTTCTTTAATTTCTAATTCAGCTTTTTTAGCTAATTGAGCGTCGATTAAAGATTGAACTTCTTCGTCAGTTACTTCTGTAGTTTGTTTAGTTACTTCTAAACCTTTGTATTCGCCTAATTTTGGTTCTGGTTTCACAGTTACTGTAGCAGTGTAAGTGAAGTCAGCACCTTTAGCGAAGTTTTCTGTACCAGCGATTTCTGGGTAATCAACAGGTTCAATACCAGCTTCATCTAAAGCGACTGGGTATGAAGAATTGATAACGATTTCTAAAGCATCTTGGTAAAGAGCTTCTACACCGTACATTTTTTCGAATACATTACGAGGCATTTTCCCTTTACGGAAACCAGGTACGTTAATTTGTTTTACAACCTTTTTGAAAGCTTGGTCTAAAGCTTTATCTACTTCTGCAGCTTCTACAGTAACAGTTAATAAACCTTCGTTACCTTCTTGTTTTTCCCATTTTACTGACATATATATTACCTCCAAAGTTAACATTCGTTTGAATAAACAAACTGTCATATATATTGTTTGACAACCATTTTAGTATAACATAGATGAACAATGTTTCAACTTTTTTCACTACTCTTGTAAATCTGATATTTTTTCTATCTTCTGTAAAAAATCAACTATTTCACTGTTTATTTTCACTATTTCCCCAAACATGGATTTAACAAATTCAATATAACTTAACGCGATATCTTCACTTCTGAAAATTGCCCATTCAAATGGATAAAGGACAATTGCATGCTTTGCCATTAAATGTTGAGCAAACTCTAATGTAGAGGGCTCTTGTACAAGTTTTTCCGATATAATGGTCGCAATTTCCTCATATTGGGGCATTTTGGTTGGTAACGGTAATTGAGCTGGATTGACTTGCTTTGTCATGTCAAATTTAGCTATATTCAAGTCCAAGTTGACTTCCTGCTCTACTAATAATATAAGCAGCAAACTTTGAATAAATGGGTGCACATCTTCTGTCTCAATAACGGCTTTAATTTCTTTTACATATGGGCGGATATTTTTTTCAGGTAGTTCATTAATTATCATTAGCTGTTCTTGTACAGATAACTTTAGAAGTTCACTTGCGATAATTTCAAAATCCCCATCATCATCGTTTACAGGTGATGATTGCAACTGTGATCCCTGATTTTCGGCAATATGCGCATTTAAGTTTTTTAGTCGTTCAAACTTTTCGATTTCATGCTCAGGTATTAATTCTTCATCAAATAATGACTCTATAATTTTTTCCACTTGTTTAAATTGACGTAATTGCATGCAAATCGTTAAGTAAAGTTCCATCACTTCAAAATACATACTTGGGCCAATTGCCAATAATTCTTCACATATTTGTTTTGCCCGCTCGAAATTTTTCACTTCATACAAAGAATAGGCAAAAATACTAAGTGATATTTCATCTCCTTCTCCTAATAGCAAGGCTTGCTCAAACATTTCGTTTGCTTCATTATAATGTAATGTCTCAGCTAATTTTTTTGCTTCATTAAATAGCCTGTCCACTGTGCCCGGAAATAAAATAACTTTCCTTTTATTTTTATTCTCTTTATTTTCATTCATCATAATCACTCCATCGACGACATAGGTACACCTTCGCATCCTTGTCAATTGCACTTATTTTAACTCCGTTGCCATATTCCAAAAATATGTTCACAAAATTTATACTTATATTAATTTACAATACTTAAAAAAGTTATATACTAAGTACTAGTATTTTTGGAATTTTTGCTAATATAAAAACTTCTAATTCAATATTCCCATTATTCTTAGTAAATAATCGTAGTAAAATACATCTACTATTCATAAAAGGAGTGTCTATTATGGTGGTACTTTCGGAAAATGTACTACTACAGTTTAAAAATCGGTTCGAAAAATCAATGGAAAAGCTGCCGATTAGTGTAGTAAGTCTAAGTACAGCAATTGTAAACGATATAGAATACCCAGTAAAATTTGATTTCATAACGGAAACGATTGTAAATTATAAAGGACAAATCGTGACGACAAATATAATTGAAATCGAAGGAACAATTCCGGGAACAATTAAAATCGGTTCCATCACGATTTTGCCTCAACATATACATCTTACATGTGAATATGAAATTTTAACAATTACAAATAATGAACTAAAAACATTAGTAACAAATGATAAGCCATTGTTATTATATAGTGATTGGCTATTAGATGCGATTGAAAATGAGATTTTAGTATTGGAAGTAAAAGCCGATAATGATCAATTGGTCGACTGGCCTGTGGGAATTAAAAACGCGTATTTTTTATAAAATAATTAAGTACATAGCATTCACCATCTTCCTTAAATAGAAAGATGGTGAATTTTTTAATCTTTTAAGCTGATAATACGTTCTATTTGCATTGAAAATTCAGTGCTGTATACTAAGCGCTATGCACATTTTTAATGAATGAAAGTGGGATATATTTATGAAATTCGGATTTATCGGCCTTGGAAACATGGCCAACGCGATTATTAATGGAATGATTACAAGTCGACAATTTAATGCTACAGATGTATATGGGATTAATCGTAGCATCGAAAAAACAGAGGCACTCATCAGTCAATATGGGATTCAAACTGCAGATTCAATAGAGCAACTAATGTCACAAGTAGATGTCGTTATTATTGCAGTAAAACCTCAAATGTTTGATCAATTAATTCCATCAATTCAACAGCATTTAAAGAGCAATCATATTGTTATTTCGATTGCTGCCGGAAAATCACTTGACTATCTACATCGTGAGCTTGGGGCACAGACGCCTATTTTCCGTGTCATGCCTAATATAAATTCAACTATTGGCGCATCTACAAGCTGTTTTTCAACAATTGTAGGTAATGATGAACAAAAAGACATTGTTGAAAAGCTGTTTGCTACAGTAGGAACTATTGACGAGCTTCCTGAAGAATTATTTTCTATATTTACAACGATTGGTTGCGCCTCCCCCGCCTTTACTTATCTGTACATTGATTCGTTGGCACGTGCTGCTGTTCGCGAAGGCATGCCTAAAGATATGGCGCTTAAAATTGCGGCAAGTTCTGTAATGGGTAGTGCGAAAATGGTATTACAGTCCGACTCACATCCTTGGGCATTAATCGACCAAGTTTGTTCACCTGGTGGAACGACGATACAAGGTGTCACATCCCTACAAGTTAACCATTTCGAAAGTACAATCTACGATGCAGTTGATGCCGTTACAAACCGTGATACTCTTCTGCAAAAGCAAACATCAAAATAGGCTGTTACCTAGTGAAATCAAATTTCACTAGGTTTTTTCATCTTGCTTTACTTTTTTATCATAGTATAATTACCTTTATTTAGTGAAACATTCAAAAAGAGGTGTATCATGACTTTAATCTTGCGAGTTTTGGCTATTATCCTATTCAGTTCTTTTTTCACCTCTTCTAGTGAAGCAATGACTGGTGAAAAAGGGCATGCACTTCAATTCCATTATGAAATAATCGAGCAAAACGATAAAATAATTTGGAACATACAATATGAAGATCGGTTTTTGCAGATTAAAGAAAGCGAAAAATCGGCTGAATTATTGTTACAGTTCAGAAGCTTAATCGATCAGGCTACGAGCAACGTTCTTCCATTGACAATTTATAGTTGCTTTATAATCTTCACTCTCGTATTCGCAGTACTCTTTACATTTACTAAGCCAAAACGCTTAAAACATCCACTCTTTTGGAGCAGCGTCATCATCTCTTGTATATTCCTGATCAAAAGTTATTCCTATTATGAAGTCCTTCAACATACCGAAGCTAATCTACGCTATTATTACCTATTGCTTGAAGTTATTAATTCCCCCTATTAACATGTAAAACAACTATGTTTTGCATGTTTTTATAATTATCTCTAAAACTTGTAAAAAAATACGAGAACATAATTGCTAAGTCACGTACTATTCTATATAATCAATCTTGTTTCAAAATGAAACACAATTAAATTATAGATTGGGAGCGTGACAAGAAATTGGGTAAAGCATTGATTATTGGAGCTGGCGGAGTAGCTAGCGTTGTCGTACATAAATGTGTACAAAACTCAGAAGTATTCGAAGAGATTATGATCGCAAGTCGAACAAAGTCTAAATGTGATGCTTTAAAAGAAAAATTAGATGGTGGGAAAACGATTATCCATACAGCACAGGTGGATGCGGACAACACTGAGGAACTAATTGACCTAATCAATGGATTTAATCCAGATGTGGTGATTAATGTCGCTTTACCATATCAAGACTTAACTATTATGGATGCATGTTTAGCAACAAAGACTCATTATGTAGATACAGCAAACTACGAGCCTTTAGATACTGCTAAATTCGAATATAAATGGCAATGGGCGTATAAAGAGCGTTTTGAAGAAGCAGGCATTACTGCGCTTCTAGGTTCAGGTTTTGACCCAGGTGTAACAGGCGTATTCACAGCGCATGCACAAAAGCATCATTTCGATGAAATTCATTACATCGATATCGTTGATGCTAACGGTGGAGACCACGGACTTCCATTCGCAACAAACTTCAACCCGGAAATCAACATTCGTGAAATTACTGCGAACGGTCGTTTCTGGAAAGATGGCGAGTGGGTTGAAACAGAGCCTTTAGAATATAAAACAGTTTATAACTTACCGGAAATCGGGGAAAAAGATTGCTACCTTCTATACCATGAAGAATTAGAATCTTTAGCGAAAAACATTAAAGGTTTAAAACAAATCCGCTTCTGGATGACATTTGGCGAAAAATACTTAACACATTTAAACGTTCTAGAAAATGTAGGTATGACTTCTATTGAGCCAATCGAATTCCAAGGACAAATGATTCAGCCAATCCAGTTTTTAAAAGCTGTTTTACCAGACCCAGCTACATTAGGTCCTCTTACAAAAGGTAAAACAAACATCGGCTGTATCGTTCGAGGTATTAAAGACGGTAAAGAGAAAACTTACTATGTATACAATGTATGTGATCACCAAGAATGCTACAGAGAAGTTGGTTCACAAGCGATTTCATACACAACTGGTGTACCAGCAATGATCGGTGCAATGCTTGTAATAAACGGCGAATGGCAAAAACCAGGTGTTTGGAATGTAGAAGACTTCAATCCAGATCCATTCATGGACGCTTTAAACAAATGGGGCTTACCATGGCACGAAACTGAAAATCCTGAATTAATCGACTTAGAATTCACTTCTAACGGAGTAACAAAATAATGGCTGATGTAAAAATGAAGAAGCCTATTATGGAGGAAGCTTTAGCGGAAGAAACGGGCATCGATTGGTCACAGGCACCGTCTCCGGCATTCGTAGTTGACGAGCGATTACTTGAGCGCAATTTAAAACTGTTAAAATCCGTACAAGATCGTACGAATTGCGATATTTTACTTGCACTTAAAGGGTTTTCAATGTGGTCAACATTTCCAATGGCGCGCAATTATTTAGCAGGCATTACGTCTTCTTCATTATTCGAAGCACGTCTTGGCTATGAAGAATTCGGTAAGGAAGTACACGCTTACGCCCCTGCTTATGCAGAACATGAAATTGATGAATATTTAACATATGTCGACCATATTGTATTTAACTCTTTTGATCAGTTAAACAAATATAAAGACAAAGTGTTAAATCACGAGAAAAATATTTCAATCGGCTTACGTGTAAACCCGGGCTATTCAGAGGTGGAAACACCACTATATGATCCATGCTATATTAATTCACGTTTAGGTATCCCGTTCGAATCATTTAAGCCAGATGAGCTTGACGGTGTAGAAGGTATTCATTTCCACGCTATGTGCGAACAAGGTGCAGAAGTACTGGAACGTATTTTAGTTCATTTTGAAGAAAAATACGGAAAGTACTTACATCAGATGAAATGGATTAACTTCGGTGGCGGACATCATATTACGAAACCTGGTTATAACGTAGAACTATTAGTGTCATTAATCAATCGTATTCAAGAAACATATGACGTGAAAGTAATTTTAGAGCCAGGCGAAGCAATTGCACTGAATACAGGTTATTTAGTAGCAACAGTACTTGATATCGTTCATAACGGTATGGAGCTGGCAATTGTAGACTCTTCTGCCACTTGTCATATGCCGGATACACTTGAAATGCCATACCGTGCACACATTATCGGTTCTGGTCAGCCAAGTGAAAAGGCATATACGTACCGTTTAGGTGGGATGACGTGCTTAGCCGGCGATATTATTGGGGATTACTCTTTCGATGAGCCACTTCAGGCAGGCGACAAAATCGTCTTTACTGACATGGCCCATTATACAATGGTAAAAACGCATATGTTCAACGGTGTGAACTTGCCGAGTATTTGCACGTACAATGATGAACAAGGAATTAAAGTCATTCGTTCATTCCAGTTTGAAGATTATAAAGGTCGTTTATCATAAGAAAAAGCAGAAACGTTTTATCACGTTTCTGCTTTTCTTTATTCAAGTGGGAAGTAAATAGGACGACTAAACGCCGGCTGCCATATACCTTGCTCGTTTTTTACCATTCTCACTTCTGCTGGTAATCCATTTTCCCCTGTAAAAACAACCCAGCCTTCCGTTTCTGAACGTACTTCAAAAGTAGCCTGTTCTAATCCATTAAAGCCACTTACAACCATTATACGGTTTAATTCTGGTGTAAATAGCTGTTGACGCACAGCTTTTGTTTTTTCATAATACTGCTTTACTTCAAGTGTATCTTTACTTTCAACATTTGTAAAAAGTGCTTCATATGTTTCATAATCTTGCTCAATTTCACTTAACAAAAACATTTTAGTAATTGTAACCGGTGAAATCGCCCGCAAACGTTCCAATTCATAATCCGTTTTGAATGCCTCATACACAGCTTGTTCTTCAGGTGTCAATGTAAGCGCCAATTCATCTGAAGCTTGAATAGCGGTCACCTTGCCCACTAGTTGAGCATTCTTAATTTTTAATAATCGCTGATGGTCGTCATTACTGTAAACAAGTAGTTCATCTTTAGCGGTATCTATCGTTTCATTGGCAAAAGGTGTATATTTTATTCCCCATTCATAAAAATAATACGGGTTTTTAAGGGGATCTTTCTTTTCTCCCTCCCCTATTTTCTCTCCAAGACCTCGAACAGTTAATATCGTACCATTTACCCGGATTTGCCCCTCATCCATTGTCACCGTATCATTCGCTAAACCGAGCACTGTCGATACAACAATCCCATTAGGCGAGTAATAGGCTACATAATCCCCATATGTAATCGTTGCATCTTCATCAATTACCATCGGGAAGCCATGTAGCATCCATTGTTCCCCAAGTAAATACGCTTTTTGGGGTTCAATCACCTCTAACTCATTAACAACATCAATAATCGGCAATAGTGGGGTTCCTTCATTTGCTGTTTGGACACTTTTTGACGGGGAGAACTGTGCCAATACTATCATTCCAATCAAACAGCACATCGCAACAGAAACTGATAGTACTTGCCAATTGCGTTTTTTTGGCTTTCGCTTCGTCTGTAACAATCGCTGCTTGAGCTCAGTTGTATAGGGTGCATCCTGCTGCAATTCCCGCTTCAACTGATTTTTAAATTCCTTCATAAAATAGCGCCTCCAATTCCTGATCATTTTTTAAAAGTTCTCTCGCCCGGCGAATTCTTGTACGAACGGTATTTTGTGAAACCATTAGTAAATCAGCTATTTCTGATACCTCAAATTCCTCATAGTAAAATAAAATAATGACCTCACGATAATGGACAGGCAAGGCGAAAATATGTTGTTTTAATGTTGTAAAAGCTTCTATCTCTAAATACGCGTGTTCACTTGAAGGCACATTTTTACGCATTGGTATTAATTTTGTTAGAAGTGCTTTTCTCTTTTGTTTGCGTAGCTCATCATGACAACAATTAATCGCTATACGAGTTAAATAGGTTTTCAGTGAAGCTTCACTACGGAAAATTTCTTTATGTAACAGAAACTTCATTAAGACGTCCTGTGTGATTTCCTCTGCAAGTTGACGATCCTTTACGTATAAATAGCTAAAATGATATAAATATTCTCCATATTGTTCTACAATTTCCTCCACCGATCACTCACCTCTTTTCAATTCTACAACTTAGACGTTTGCTTTTTAAAAAATTGTTCAAAATCTTCCATAATAATTTCTTCAAGGCTAATTATGATACAAAAAAAGAGCACGGTTTCAACTTTAACGTTGTACCGCGCTCAATTTTTATGTGCCGCAATAGCTGACAAATGGTGGTTCTTCATCTGTTGGCGGCTGTGTATATTTTGAAAGCTGTTCATTTGTATCATAGGGATTTGATAAGACTTGCAGCATTTCGGCAAACATAGAAGGCTCGCCTGCAACAAATTCTTCTATAGCTTGTTCTACTAAATGATTTCTTGGAATTACGGCAGGATTAACCGATTTCATTACCTGTAAAGTTTCTTCTTTTGTCATGTCCTGTTGCTCAATACGCTCGAACCAAGCTTTTTCCCATTGTTTGAACTGTTCTGATTGGAATAGTTTATTGTTTGGTCGTTCTCCCTCTGCCAATGAACGAAACGTATTCGTATAATCCGCATCATTGTATTCCATTAGCTGAAGCAAATCGTTAATAAGCTGTTCATCCTGATCACCCGGATAGAGAAGTCCGAGCTTTTCACGCATTTCACTATAATAATGTGCTTCATAAACAGAAGGGAATTTCCCTAATATACCTTGCGCTAAACGAACTGCCTCATCTTCATCCTCATGAATTATTGGCAATAAACTTTCTGCAAAGCGTGTTAAATTCCATGAAGCAATTGCCGGTTGGTTACCATATGCATAACGTCCTTGAGTATCAATTGAACTAAACACAGTAGAGGTGTTATACGTATCCATAAAAGCACATGGACCATAATCTATTGTTTCACCGCTTATTGTCATGTTATCCGTGTTCATTACACCGTGAATAAAGCCAACACTTTGCCATTTTGCAATAAGTGCCGCTTGCTTTTCTAATACCGTTTCCAATAATGCAATATAAGGATTATCTGCTTTACGAATCTCAGGATAGTGCCGGTCTATCGCATAATCCGCTAATGCTTTTACGTCAGACCTTTCTCCAAATTGAGCTGCATATTGAAAAGTACCGACGCGCAAATGACTAGCCGCTATACGGGTTAACACAGCACCATCAAGTGCCTTTTCACGATAAATAACATCCCCTGTAGCAGCAATCGCTAAGCTACGTGTTGTAGGAATTGAAAGTGCATGCATTGCTTCGCTGATAATAAATTCTCTCAACATTGGACCTAATGCCGCTCTTCCGTCTCCCCCTCGTGAATACGGTGTGCGCCCTGAACCCTTTAATTGAATATCATAGCGTTCCCCATCTTTTGTAATATGCTCTCCAATTAATAGTGCTCGTCCATCTCCTAACATATTGAAATGACCAAATTGATGTCCCGCATATGCTTGGGCAATTTGCGCTGCACCTGAAGGCATTTCATGTCCGGCTAAAATTGCCGCCCCTTGCTCTTTTAATTCATTTGCATCTAAATCCAGTCTATCTGCTAGCGTACGATTAAAAATGACAATCGCTGGTGCAGTAACTTTATTTGCCGCTATTTCGGTATAAAACATTTGTGGCAAATCCATATAACTATTATCAAAACGAAAACCAAAATTGTCTTCTTTTTCTGTCATTGTTTTTCGCCTCATTTCTTTTAGTTGATGCGTTTATTATAAACCTTTTAAGATTAGTTAACCAAAATCCAGTCTTTTAAAACGAAAAATGTAACCTAGCCTCACTTTAGTTAACCAAAAATAAATTTCAGTTGACACAACTCGTTTTACATTTTATATTTACGTTAACCGAAAAAATATTCCAGTTAACAAAGGGGTTAGAAAATGGAAACCGTTCACAAAACACAAACCTTTAAAACAGTAGATTTAATTTACAGTGCTTTGTTTGCAACATTAATTATGATTGGTGCAAACATAACATCATTTGCACCCTTCTTAACAGTTGGTGGTGTACCAATTACATTACAAACCTTTTTTGCTATTTTAGCAGGATTGGTTCTAGGATCTAAAAAAGGAGCCATTGCTTGTACTGTATACATGGCTATTGGGCTTGCTGGTGCACCGGTCTTTTCAAAATTCACAGGTGGCTTCTCAGCAATTTTGCTACCGACATTCGGTTTTATTGTTACATTTATCGTTAGTGCCTATATTGCCGGTAAAATCGCTGAAACATACAAAACTAGACTTGCCTATATTATTGCGGCGCTTATAGCGATGGCTATAAATTATATACTAGGGACAACTTGGATGTATTTTGCTTATACATTATGGGCTGCAGCGCCAGAAGGATTTTCCTATAAACTGGCTTGGTTTTGGATGATTCCACCGATGCCAAAAGATATTATTCTAGCTATTTTTGCAGGATTCTTTGCCTTTCGTATTCAAAAAGTTTTAAAGATTCTTCCGATTAAACAATCGTAAACAGTTGGAAATATGGAGAGAAATTACTATTTGCTGGACACATTTATCTTTTTTTATACAATATTTTGGCGCCATCATTATACCGAAATCTATTTATTTGATATAATTTATCATATTGATAAAGGAGGAATTCCGTATGGCAAATCATTATCAAAATATCGTTGTGGCAGTAGATGGCTCTGAGTTAGGCGAACTCGCTTTTCAAAAATCAATTGATGTAGCAAAACGTAATATTGGCTCGACTTTACATATCATCCACGTAATCGATACAAGCTTTTCCGCATCTTTTGATATGCTTTATGATAATATGGTTGAATTAGTCCGTAAGCACGGTGAAGTGTTATTGGACCGCTATGAATTAGAAGCAAAAGAAGCTGGCATTGTAAATGTTAATAAGATTTTAACTAAAGGTACTCCGAAAAATGTTTTATCCAAAAAGCTTTCAGAACATGCGCCTGCAGATATTATTATTTGTGGTGCAACAGGCTTAAATGCAATGGAGCAAATGTTCATGGGCTCCAGTACTGAAGCAATCGTCCGACATGCAACTTGTGACGTATTAATTGTACGTACACCCATCAAATAGAGAAAAAGGTTATGAGGCTATTAATGTCCTCATAACCTTTTTAAATTACGCACGATGCGAACTTACTTTTAAAAGCTCCTCTTACGGTTTTTGAACATACGCAAAAAGTTAGATCATTAAAATTTCACGGATGTCTTGCTCTGTTAATTTACTGTTAGACTGGTCATCTCCATCCAAAATATCGGAAATGAGCAGTTTCTTTTTTTGCTGAAGTTCACTCATCTTTTCCTCAATCGTCCCATTTGTAATAAGTTTGATTACTTGTACAACTTCCTTTTGTCCCATTCGATGCGCACGGTCAGCTGCTTGTTCCTCCACTGCCGGGTTCCACCATAGGTCATATAAAATTACGGTATCTGCTCCAGTTAAATTCAATCCCGTCCCCCCTGCTTTTAACGAAATCAAAAACAAATCTCGCTCTCCATTATTAAAGGCATTGCATAGTGCAACACGCTCCTCTGATGGAGTTTGACCATCCAAATAAAAATATGATTCTCCACGTTTAGAAAGCTCAGTTGCAATCATTTTGAGCATTTGCGTAAACTGGGAAAATATTAGTACACGGCGTCCTGATGCTTTCGATTGCTCCAACAGGTGAAACAACTGCTCAAATTTTGCAGAACTTCCTTTATAGCCTTCGACAAATAGGGCCGGGTGACAACAAATTTGCCGTAGTCGGGTTATGCCAGCCAAAATTCGAATACGATTTTTATGAAACGTCTCTTTGTCTAAATGCTTCATTGTATCCACCCGTAACTTGGCCAAATACGCTGCATATAACGCTTTTTGCTCTGGGAAAAGTTCTGTTTTTTCGATAATCTCCTCTTTTTGAGGTAGCTCGTCCAGCACCTGTTCTTTCATACGGCGCAACAAAAATGGACGGACTCTGCGTGCAATATCTTTTCGCTGCATATGTCGGAATTCCTCTAGCTCCCGGAATAGCTGAGGAAAAACAACGCGATAGATGGACCATAATTCGGACAAGGAATTTTCAATTGGTGTACCCGTTAAAGCAAAACGGTTGGTCGCGTTAATTTTTTTGACAGTACGTGCTGTTTGGGTAACCGGATTTTTAAATGCCTGTGCCTCATCAAAAAATACAGTATGGAAATGTTGTCGTTCATAAAATGATATATCACGTCGCAATAACGGATATGTCGTAATCACAACATCTTGTTCTTCCATTGTTCGCAGCAGTGCCCTTCTCTCTGACACATCCCCATCCACAACAATTGCTTCAACTTCTGGAGCAAATTGCATGAACTCATATAGCCAATTATAAGAAAGTGATGATGGACAAACGATTAATACAGGTTGTTTATTCGCACGGACTATTTCTAATTCGGACAAGATAAACGCAATACTTTGAATCGTTTTGCCAAGTCCCATATCATCTGCCAGTACACCGCCAAATCCATAATTGGAAAGTAATTTTAACCAATTGTAACCATGCTTTTGATAATCTCTAAGAATAGATTGTAGACTTGCCGGAACTTCGAATGTTAGTGATGCTGGATTTAACAATTGTCCTGTAAATTCTTTAAACGATTGTTCCGCTTCAAAAATTGTACTCTCTTCAAATTGCTCCAAAAACGGCAAGCTATCTAAAATCGGCATGTTAAACGTTAATTCGTATTCATCATCTTGTGCTGGAATCGCTCTTAAAAAGCGCTGAATTTCTTCTATTTCCCGCGTTTCCAATGACAGCAATGCTCCATCTTTCAGTCGGTAATATTTTTGCTTCACTTTAATAGCCGCTAATATTTCTTTAATCTGGTTATTTGAAACCCCATCCATTTCAAATTTAAATTCAAGCCAATTTGTCCGTTCCTTTTGTACATTTACTCGAATTTTAGGGAAGTTATTTTCTTTTGCAATACGTAATTTAACAGAATTTGTTGCATAAATTTGAGCAAGCTTTGTTAATTTCGGAAGTTGATGGAATAAAAAATTATATTCGAGCTCCTCATTTTGCATATAGTAACCGCCATCTGTTTTCGTAAAGCCACTTTCATCCATTAACGCTAAAATAGTCGACTCCTTTTCAATATCTCGAATAATTAGCACTTCATCCGATATGTCATATTCACTTAATGGTTGAATAACAAACTGCCCATATTGAAACTCCAAACCTGCTAGAAAGCGATTTTTTACACGGTCTAAATAAACATTGACGACTAATGGTGTTTGCATTTGCTGTAATGAAAGCTCTCTATCCATTGTCACAGTACCTATTTTTTTCAGTTTCGGAATAATCTTTTCTAAAAAGTAGTCCCAATGTGATTGCTCAATCGTTAGCGTGGATTGTTGCTGGAGCATTTTCTTTAATTCCAGAAGTTGCATCACACTTTCATCGCTGATTTGTGTCATTTCTCCGTTAAAGAGCACTAATCGATAACCAGGCAGTAGGACCGTCCGTTCAATTCCTTCTATATTAAGCTCATAATGCTCCCCTTTTGCCTGAATATTAAAACGCAGCGCTGTAGGACGTGTTAAAATCTTCACTTTACTGTAGCTTTCATTTTGATAAAACAGTGATACATCTTCTATATTCAAGAGTAGTGGTACAAGGAGATGCCATGATGATGGCGGAATGATTAGTAGATGCTCCTGAAAATGAATTTGCTTATATTGCAATGTCTCTCTATATAGTGCATCATCTTCTACTATTTTAATAAGGAGTTGTAATATAGCATCGTGCTGTACTTCGAAGCAGAATTCCTCAAAATTATATACCGTGCTTTCTGAAATGCGGTAAGTTTTTTTATTTTTTATATGCGTTAAAAATTCACGAATAGATAAAATGTGCTCCCCATTCACTTGGAGATTTATCGCAAAAAGCGTCTCTTCTACGGAAAGTTGAACGGGGGTCAATAAAAAATGTACGTCCATTATTTCACGCTTTTCAAAGTGACGTTGCTGACGACTTGTTTGCACTGTCTGCTCTTTGAAAATTGAAAGAAAGCTATTTTTTAAATCTACGTTCTCCTCAAGCGGAATAGTTAGCGAAGAAGGTGATGTTTTTTTATTGCGGTTTAAAATAGCAATCAGTACTGCCGCCACATGTTGGCAGCTTTTACTGAAGTCCCCTAACGTCGGGCAGCTACAAGAGGTTTTAACTTTACCTGTACTTTCTTTTTCAACACGGACAACGAATTGTTCTGTACTTTTCACAACGGCTTCCCCAAATGTATCCGTATATTGCAGGAAATTCACTTTTCCTGTTTGATAAAAAGTATGCCCTTTTTTAAAAGAAACGGTCCCGCATAGATCTTTTATCTGTTTTTCCGAAAGTTTAATATCCATGCCGATCCCCCTTTTTCTTTTTAGTTCATTTTCTCATGTAGTACATTGAATTACTAGTTCGAAGCAATTCACAGAAAATTAATTCCAGTTTTTCAGTTATTGCATTTCTAAACTGGAAGCGATTTGTGAAGCGCTCGATTGGCAACCTGGGGATTGATTCGCTGGAGGATTGAAAAGAAGAATAAACTAAAAAAGGGGGCTAACTGGATAGCCCCTTTTTACTTAAGTGAAATTTGATTTTATTTTTTCTAAATGACGGACAGTTGGCGTTAAATTTGCAAAGAAGTATGCTTCACGCAGTTTGCGAGAAGGTACGCTACCGGCTACATAGCCCGCTGCACCATTATGAATCATATTTGCCTGCACTGCAGCTAATGTATCATGGACTGCCTGTAAACGCGTATTTACTACATCTTTTAGTGTTAAATTGTTTGCTAATTGAGTTAACTCCGCTTCAATTCTTTCATGATGGCTACGTAGTTCAGTTGCCTGTACTTTCAAAAAGTCATTACAGCCATTTTGCTTTGCTTTTACCTTTTCAATGCCATCAGCTGCTGCAGCTATAACACCGGCACCAAGCGGAACTTGGTAGTAAATGAATGTCGGGCGTATAATATCGCAAAATGCTTTTGCATCCTCCGATATAACAAAATCATTTGGAATTAGTACATTCTCAAATTTACAAGTATATGTTGCACTTCCATTTACCCCGATAAACCCAAGTCGTTCGGTCATTTCCAAACCTGATGCATCTGTTGAAACGAGCACCATCACTTCCCGAGTATCAATTGTAGCAATCGCACCAAAATAATGGCGCTTCCCTAAATTTGATACAGCTGGTAGTGTTCCGTTAATAATATAGCCTTCTTCTGTCTTTTCGGCAGTTAAATGAAGCTTCTCCAGACCTGAATAGTATTTCATTGCATTTGATAAACCTGTTGCCCCTAACTTACGGCCATTTTCTAATTGGGGCAACACTTCATTTTTCAAATAGGCATTATCACTATTTCGTAAGTAAGTTAATGCGGCTAAATGGCACCAAACACAAAACGCTGTTGTCATACATACCTTTGCCGTTTCACGGACAACTGTCGCTTCATCTACTAATAAACTTGATTGATCTTTATTTGCCGATTGAAAAAATCCACCCTCGCCTAACGCTAAAATATAGCTTTCTGCATAATGTGCCTGCTCATCGACTTTCTTTACTAAAGGTTTTAGTTTGTCCTCGATGATTTGCGCTAATAATTGTTTGTTCAATGCCATTCTCTCCGCATCCTTTCCTTTTAGTCCGATAGTTCCGTTAGCGATGTAATCGGTGTTTGTACTGCTTCGCGTGCACGTTTTACAGCTGCTTCGTCTGGTGCATCATAGAAGCATAAGCACTTTGTCATATCTTCACATACATACGTACGAGAGAATTTTACATCAGGTACTTCTTCATACTTTACAGAGTTTTTCTTTTTGCGTTCCAAATATTTTTCCATCGTGATTTCAGCAGGGATTTCCCACTCAACTAAATAATTTACTTGCTCTCCACCAGCTTTTACTTCATCTAATTCTTTACCGATTAAACGAACTTCTTTAATTAAGTCGATCGAAACACCTTGTGATTGTAAAGCTTCTTTTACTGCTTCTTCTTCAGTTGCTTCAATAATGAAATAGCCACGTGAAAAATCCTTCGCTACTTGTACTTCGATAACCCCTACATCTTTTGTCGCGTGCACTTTATCTACCAATGCCGAAAATGCCTCTTTTGAAGATACTTCATTAATTGTTGATTCCACTAAATATAAACTCATTTAAATTCCTCCTAGTAGTTAATGTTAAATTTCTTTATATTCAAATAGGCGATTAAATTAGAGCGCACTATGAATATCAATTATCAATTGCACCTATTCATCATTAGGTACAGCATGTTGAAAGTTTCAAGCTCCTTTGAAAGTTAAAAAAATTAACTCGCTTTGCATAAAATTAATGTTTATACTAAGTACGAAGGAGGCATAAGCATGAAAACTCGTTATGATTTACCTTGTAACATTGCACAAACATTAAATATTCTCGGGGATAGATGGACACTTCTAATCATCCACGAACTTCTAATAGGTGAAACAAATTTCAATGATATTAAGCTCAAGCTTCCCGGACTTTCGGCAAACGTTCTTTCGAATCGTTTAAAGGAATTAGAAGAAGCCCATATAGTCCAGAGCGAGCTTTATGTTGCTCACCCACCTCGCTATCGCTATACATTAACCGAAAAAGGCACTGCCCTTGAGCATGTATTTAATGCGATGATTATTTGGGGAGCCGAGCATCTTGAAACTTGTTATAAAGAAATTGTCGATCCTGATGAAAACCGGGTTGAAATTGGTTATTACTCTACTAAAACGGGTGATCGAATCGACAATATTCAAATACGACCTTTAAAAACTGTCTAAAAATTTTTAGGCAGTTTTATTTTGCGCTGCCCCAAATGCGATTGACCCAACTTTCAAAATAATGAATGCCTTTATCTAACGCTAATCCAAGAACCCCAATGACAACGATACAAGCCATTACTAAATCAAGACTTAAAGAATTTCTTGCATCAATGATTAAAAACCCTAACCCTGATTGCGCACCGACCATTTCACCCGCTACAAGGAAGATCCACGCAGAACCTAACGCCATATGCAAACCATTTGCAATCATCGGGAATGATGCCGGTAATACTATTTTCCGTAATGTTTCAAACGGGCTCATTTCAAAATTGGAGGCAATACGTAAATATGTTCTGTCGACTTTTTTGACAGCTGATACGGTCGATAAAAGGACCGGGAAAAAAGCAGCTATAAAAATTATGACAATCGCGGGCATATTGCCAATGCCAAACCATAATACGATAAAAGGGGACCATGCAATTGGAGAAACCGGACGCAATACTTGAACAATTGGGTCCACTACTTTCCATACGAGCATCGATCTACCTAGTAGAAGCCCTAAAATGATGGCCACAATTACTGCTGCTAAATAACCCGTGAAAAATCGAAATAAACTAATTTGAATATGAGCAAACAAAGAACCATCCGAAATGATTGCTAATAATGCTTCCCCCACTTTTAAAGGTGGAGGGAAGAGTGCTGACTGATGGCCACCGATGAAGATTGCAAATTGCCAGAAGACAAGAAGCAGTATAAAGCCAATCGCAATCGGTGACAGTTTTTTCACTATGGCCATAATATCCCTCCATTCCTCTATTAATTTACAAAGCTATCATCAACAAAGTCTTCGTAGGATGGTGGATTATCAGATAATCCCATTTCCATTAATGCATCACGTAAAATAGCATAGCTTTCTTGTTCAATACTTAAATTGTCATATGAAATCCAATCAAGAGAAATATCCAAAACATTTTGATCCACTGTTAAATATTGCCCGACTACTTCATGCATATGTTCGTCTTTTCCTTGTGCAAGCTCTCCACCTGCTACATAGTCGTTAACAAATTTGTCGGCCAATTCTTTATTGTCGTCAATAAATTTACCTCTCAATACTAAGCCACAATCGATGGAATCTTTCCATATTTCTTCTGACTGATACAATACTTTGCCATTTTCAAGTGCTACAGAAATCGCTCCAAATGGTTCAGCTACAACATAGCCGGCAATTCGCCCTTCTGCTAAAGCTGCAGGCATTTCTGCTGGCGGTAGTTCGATTACATCAACCTCATCATAGGCGATACCATGTTTTTTCAGCATTTCATACAGCAAAATATTATGTGTGGAAAATCTGCTTGGAATGGCAAAAGATTTCCCGACGAGTTCTTCAACAGAATTAATATTATTGCCAGCAATTAAAACATTGCCATCACGATGACCTAGTGCCACTGCTTTTAAATCGATGCCTTTTTCCTTTGCATTCATGGCTAATTGAATCAATACGGATGCCCCATCGATTGCTCCCGTATTAAGTGCATCCATTAGTTCTGGCCAAGAACCAAACTTTACTAGCTCTAAATTATAATCCTCATAGTTCTCATCATTCTGCATATATAAAGGCACCGCATGTGTAATCGGTAAATACCCAATTTTTATTGTTGGTTTTTCACCATCGACTGCAGAATTATTTCCGCATGCAGCTAAAAATGTAACAAATAACATTGTCATTATTAAAAATATCTTTTTCATCCACTAACCCCCCTTAAATATTAAATTCTATCGTTGTTTCATGAGTAAATTGAAATTCATTAAAAATTAGTTCCCTATAATGCTGAAAGTCTGCATCGGCACGATTTCGTTCCTTTGGCAATCTCAATACAATTTCCTTATGAATCTCCCCAGGATTTGGCTTCATAATTAATATGCGGTCTGCCAAATAAATGGCTTCATCAATATCATGTGTTACTAAAACAATTGTCATCTTTTCTCGACGCTGAATTTGCATTAATTCATCCTGTAAATAGTATCGTGTAAATGTATCGAGCGCACCGAATGGTTCATCCATTAAAATGACCTCTGGCTGCATCGCCAGGGCACGTGCAATAGCAACTCGTTGCTGCATCCCACCAGATAATTCACTTGGGAGAGCATTGGCCCGATCCTCTAATCCAACCATTCGTAAATAATGTAGAGTTCTTTCAGATATTTCCTGCTTTGATAAACTTATATTTTCAATGCCTAACTCTACATTTTTTCGGACAGAGCGCCATGGCAGTAACCCATAGTTTTGCATCAGCATAATGCATCGCTTACTCGGTTTCCTGACAGACACTTCATCGAGCAAGATTTGGCCATTGTTTACCGCTTCAAAGCCACCTATACAATTAAGCAATGTACTTTTTCCACAGCCGCTTTTTCCTAAAATTGCGATAACTTCACCTTTTTTTATATCGAAAGAAATATCCTGCAGTACTGTCGGACCCTGTTCACTATAAGACTTACTTACATTCCTAATATCAATCATTACTGAAGACAATTACCTTTCACCCCAATGCCGATTATTCAACTCGGTTTTATATTATATGAGTTATATTATTATACTTACTTAAATAAAACAACCTTATTTTTCAATTTATTTTTATTTTCTAAAAAATTGTCGGTTATTTTATGAATATAATATAAAATGGAACAATATATAGTTATCTACATAGTGATGGTAGTTCATTTAAAAAGTGAGGTTGAAACAAAATGAAAAAAGTGAAGTTAGTTCCCCATGATCTTCGTTATGCGAAGGAAATACATCGTTTATCTCAGGCACCCGAAGTAAAAAATGCACTTGGTTTACCTACTCAATCCATAGAAGATACGGAAAATTTTATTATTAATAATTTAATAGAAGAATCTGAAGGAAAGACGGTTTCTCGTGTAATTCTTAATGAGGAAGAAAAATTAGTTGGTATTACGACACTAATGTTTATTGATCAACATAAAAAACTTTGTCACATCGGTAGCTGGATTGGTTTTGAGTTTTGGGGGCTTGGCTATAATTTGCCGTCGAAAATTGAAATTTTAAAAATTGCATTTGAGCAGCTGAAATTGGATGTTGTGTTTGCAGGTGCCCGTACTGTTAATATCCGTTCACAAAAAGCACAGGAAAAATTACCGTTCATCTCCTTAAATGTTGAACAGCAATTTCCAGAAGAACATTTACTATTGGAAGAGAGACAAAAACAGCCTTGTGTTTTAAATGCAATTTTAAAAGAAGACTACTTAAATTATTTATACATTACACAAAAAGGTCAGGAAATTTAGAGGTATCTCTAATTTTCCTGACCTTTTTCTGCTATATATTTTTTTGCCACATTCATGCCTCCAAGTGTGACAAGTGGAGACCCCCCACCTGGATGTACTGTCCCTCCAACAAAATATAAATTTTTCAGCTTTGCATGCCGATTACTCGGTCTAAAAAATGCAGATTTTACTGAATTGGATGCAGCTCCATACAATGCCCCTCGAAATGCATAAAATTCCTTCTCTAAATACTCGGGTGTTATTACTTTTTCCTCCACAATAGCATCTTCGATATCAAGACCAAGGTCCTTTAACTGTATGATTATTTGTTGGCGATATTTCTGCGAATCAATTTGTAAAGTTCCATTTTGGGTTGGAGGGGCATTAACTAAAATCAGCAAATTATCTCCACTTGGTGAAATGGAAGGATCGGTATAGGAAGAATTACAAATATAAATTGTGGGATCTTCAACATAGTGATCTGAAAAGAGTGCGTCAAACTCCAATTCATAGTTTTCAGGAAAATAGACATTATGATGATGCAACCCTTCAATCCGTTTATTAAGCCCAAGCAATAAGACAAATGCTGAACTGGATGGCTGAATATCTTTTTTAACTTCATCAAGCTCAAATAAATCACTTAATCGATCTGAATTCATAAAGACAGCATCGACTGTATGTGTATTTCCATACTGATCGATAATACTGTGAATTTGAGTCTTTCCATATTTAACTTTTGTCACTTCACACCCTACATGAAATTTCACACCTAGCTGCTTAGCACGGGTTGTAAATGCTTGCGCAATCTTTGATGTTCCACCTTCAACGTAATCGACACCATCAACCAATTCCAAATAAGCAATCATTGCAAATGTTGCAGGCATTATGTATGGCGATGAACCAATATATGTCGCATAGCGTAAAAAACATTGAACGATAAACGGATGCTGAAAATACTTTCTTATAAATTGGTCCAAAGTTTCAAAAGGCCGTACTTTTACTAGCGCCGATAGTAATGATGGTTTCATATAGTCTCGCCAGCTCGTAAATGTTGTTTGCAAAAAATGACGCTGTGCCAAAAAGTAGATTCTTGAAATTTCCGTAATAAAAGCAGGATAATTTTTCGCGTCACTTAAAGAAATCTTTTTAATTTGCTCAATCATATATTGCTGGTCGTTGGAAAAATATAATACTTCTCCTTTCGAACTTACATTCTTCATATGAACTCGTAAAGGGATAAAATTTAAATAATCATCCGGATCTACGCCAGTTTGTGCTAATACCTGCTGAAAGACAGGGCGCATTGTAATCGTATTTGGTCCAAAATCAAAATGATGCGTACCGAGATCTATTGAGCGCATTTTTCCGCCCAATTCTTTATTTTTTTCAAATACTGTAACATCCATGCCTGCATTCGCAAGTGTTATAGCTGCGGATAGCCCCCCTAGACCGCCGCCAATTACCGCTACTTTCTTCATCCGTATTCACGTCCCTTCCAAACATACGATCGTTTCGTTTGATACAAATAAATTGAATTACACAAAATAATTAGCATTGCCAATGAAGAGAGTGGCATGAACAATGCGTAATATAAGGGTGTCTTGCTTTTGAAGTCGGAAACCATTCTTTGAATAACAATCAAAATATACGGTATAGCATACAGCCAATTAGAAAAAACAATACTATTAATAAGAAGCACTAGCGGAAACACATAAGTCACACTATAAAAAAGGACAAACAGCACGGCATTTCTAAAAGAATAATTTAGGCCATTAAATGTATTTTTAGAAAAACCTTGCCACGTTTCAAACGCGCTAGTGTACATCTTACATGAACTGTCTTTACTAAGATTAACTAATAACACCCGCATTCCTGATTTTTTCATCGCCCGCGCTATTTCCACATCTTCCAATAGAGAGTTTTTCACTACAAGATGACCACCCATTTTCTCATAAGCTTCTCGTTCGAAAAATAAAAATGTCCCATTGGCAGCCGTAGCAGCCGGCCATTTCGTATAATTCGCCAGAGCAACAGGCAAATGAAAATTCACAAGAAAATGCATCATCGGAAGTACAAGCCGATCCAGCCAATTAGAATACATAAAATGCGGAAACCCGGTAATTAGACCAATTTTGTTTTCCCTCATAAGTGGAACTACTTTTTCAAAGATGTGTGATGACAAGGTTACGTCTGCATCAATAAACGCTAAATATTTTCCAGTGGCTACTCGCTGTAGCTGATGACAGGCATGCACTTTCCCTACCCAATTAGACGGCAACTCCACTCCCTCTATCACACGAAAGCGCGCATCACCTTCAATTTCCTGATATAGCATTTGTCCAGTTAAGTCGGTTGATTGATCATTATAAATGATGAACTCTAGCTGTGGATATGTAAGTTGCTTTAGCATGGAGATGCACAGTTTTACATTTCGTTGCTCATTACGCATAGGAATAAGAATGGAAATACGATCTAGATTTTCCCCATGCCCTTTTTTAATTCGAGGTAAAAACAAGCCATTCAAAATTGTCCAAATGACAAAAATACTTAACACAATACAGTAAATAAATAGCATCCTAGTCACCTCATCATACTTTTATGAAACTTGTATAATCATTTTGAACAACATCTTTTTTCAGAGCATTTAACTGCTCCGTGACTACCTCTTCAAAATATTGTGTCATCTGTTCTCGACTCCATTTATCTTCATATTGAATTGTTTTTCCGATTTCAATCCACACTTCTGCTTTTCGTTCATTCCGAAATGTATAGTAAAAAGTTATAGGAACGACCGAAATACCTTTCATTTGCTTGGCAATCATTGCTGCACCTTGTTGAAAGTAAAGTGGCCTTTGTTCTAAATGCCATTCCTTTCCTTGAGGAAATATACAAATATTTTTTCCATCCTGTAATAGACTTTTCGTATAGCGGATGGATTCTATAATATGTTTCGGGTTTTGTTGATTAACTGAATACGCACCTATCCATTGAAAAATGGGGAATTTCTTTATTCCCTGCTCATCTACCATGACAAATAGATTTGGAATATATCCCCTTTGTTCCAATTCAAACAAAAGCAGACCATCCCACCAGGAACTGTGATTAGCAATATATAGTGCATTGCTGGGCATAGGGAAATCCGCCTTTATATAAATATGAGCAAAACTTCGCTTCATCAATTTCTGTTGGACGAACCGAAACATTCTCATAGCAACTTTATTCTTTTTAGCTACTCGCATATTGCCCCTCTTTTCGAAGTGAGAATATTAAAAAGAGAAGTGCTGTCACAACTATTGTACTGGCCAAATATATTCCATTCATTAACCCAATTAAAGCAAACATGATAATAATCAGGATATACAAAAGAACGAGTCGATCCTGCCAAACTTTATTCACTTGTGAAACAGAAATGAATGATAGAATTATATGAATGCAAAAAGCGACAATAAACCAGCCAAAAAAGTTCGTCCACGGAATGTCATAGTATATTCCCGGCTCGTGCCATATCCAATATTGTTTTGCTTTATAGGCTACCGGATCTAATATTAAATCCATCGTAAGCGCCAAAACACCACCGAGTAGTGCTCTTAAAATTATATTTTGCACTCCAAACTTCATGATAATAGCATGACCTGTCGCAATAACCATTACCCATGCGAAACCGATTGCAACTGGAACCCCCATAACATTCGGTGCAAAATAATTTGAATACGTATAATCACCAAACAAAAATTGACTAGATGATCCATAGTATTCAATGATGAATGTAGACACAAATATTCCAACAAATATTAAGAAGCCCAATTTAAAGCGGAAATGAATGAGGAAATAAATTCCTCCTAATATTCCGGATGTAATAATAAATATACTATTCGACCATTCCAGCCAACTGGGCAACAAATCAAAGCCAACAAGTACTACTCCGCATATGTACCAAAAAAGAAAAAAGTAAAATATGTAATCTGCAATACGCATTTTATTCACTCCCTTATTAAACTATTATTTCCTTTTTTCCATTATATTCACTTCTCATGTAACCCGTAAACAAATGCGATTTCGTTTCAAATAAAAACCGAAATGGATGTTAGGTTCCATTTCGGTGTATAGATCTTACATTTAATTTGCTGTTGCCTGTTCTGTAAAGCGCGGATGTGCCCATAGTTCACGCCATTTAATAAATGATGTTATGACAATAATTAAACCTAGCGTTAACATGATGATGGATAAAATTCCATTTAAAATATTGTATCCACCAGCCATGCTGTTCCAGTAGACATTTTTCACCATCCAGAATCCTGCTACGTTTACTGTAATATATAAATATACTAATGGAATAAAGCATGTTAATACGTAAATGCGTTTATCTGCAACCTTCAGTACGAAAGTTACACCACATACTAAACCGATCGACGCCATTAATTGGTTGGATACGCCGAATAATGCCCAGACGGATGCAATATCCCCGGAATTCAGTAAGTAGCCCCACATGATACAGGCCAGGGCGCTCGCACCGATTGCACCGGGCAGCCAATCGGTTTTCTTTAATGGCTTATACACATTTCCTAAGAAATCTTGAATTAAGTAACGAGCAGTACGTGTACCTGCATCGATTGCTGTTAATATAAATACCGCTTCAAACATAATCACGAATTGATAGAAATATGCCGTTAAATGACTGAACCATTCCACCCCGGCAAATATTGATGCCATACCGACAGCAAGCGTTACCGCGCCCCCTGTACGTCCTTCTAAATCCATCCCAATTGCTTCAGATAATGCAGGTAAATCCACTACAGACATTCCTAATGTCGCAAATTTTTCAGGTGTTGAGTTAATTGCAAAATAATCTCCAGGATGTAAAACCGTTGCTGCTATTAGAGCCATAACCCCAACGACACATTCTACGAGCATTGCCCCAAAACCTACAACACGAATATCTTCCCAGCGATCTAGCATTTTCGGTGTTGTTCCTGAACCGACAAAAGCATGGAAACCGGAAATCGCACCACAGGCAATTGTAATTGAAACGAAAGGCCAAACAGGACCCGCAACGATTGGTCCTCCGCCACCTAAAAAGTCAGGGATAATTGCTGGAAACTGAATTGTAGGATTAATAATAAATACCCCGATAATCAAGGCAATAAATACACCTATCTTCATAAAGCTACTTAAATAATCACGTGGCGCTAATAAGAACCATATTGGTAAGGCTGCCGCAAAGAATGCATAAATTGGTAATAAAATTGATAGTGTTTCACGATCTAATGTTAATACCTCACCGAGCCAAGTTCCTTGAATCGATGGACCGTAGAAGACAGCCGCTACGAGCAAGACGACCCCTAAAATAGTAGAGAGCTTCAAGTTACCCGTGAACTTATTAATTAACCCCATCAGCATAGCAATAGGAATTGTCGCTGCAACAGCAAATGTTCCCCAAGGATTTTCTGCTAATGCACCTAAAATTACCATTGATAACCCTGCCATTGTAATGGTGATTATGAAAAGCATTGCAAGACCTGTACAAAAGCCCGCCACTGGTCCTAACTCTTCACGCATAACTTCAGACAATGATTTTCCGCCTTTTGTCATCGATGCAAATAGTACGACTGCGTCATGGACTGCTCCTCCAATAACGGCACCGATTAATAGCCAAAGATAACCTGGCAAATAACCGAATTGTGCAGCTAAAATTGGTCCTACTAATGGACCTGCAGCTGCAATAGCCGCAAAATGATGCCCGAATGCTACCCATTTATTTGTCGGTACATAGTCTTGTCCGTCATTTTTTTCATGAGCAGGTGTTGGCTTGTCTTCATTAATTTTTAATACTTTTTTTGTAAAGAAAATACCATAAAATCGATAAGCTATTACTAAAATACAAATAGCCCCTATAACTAGTGTAATTGCATTCACTTCTCTTTTCCTCCTAAATTCTATTTTTGTTGTAATATAACAATATCAAAAAAATCCTCTGTTGTACTACAAAAATTAAAAATTAACAGAAAATTTTGTGTAATAGTTATTTTAACGTACAAAGTTACAAAATTGAATACATTTTCCATTTAATAAAAAGATATTAAATATTTTTTTAAATAGAAGAAGAATTAATTTTTTTTTTTTTGGCTGTTATAATTCGATGATAAATTCTTATCTAACATGGCACTGTAACCAGGCACTCTAAGGGTTCACACCATGTTCAATTAAGATATATAATAAAAATCAATCATTTACTTGTAATATATTTGAAATATAATTAATGTTTAATAAATGTAAGGGTGGGAATTAAACTAGTAAGCTTAGCAATAGGCTTAAAAAATATTCTAGGAGGATGTTAGAAATGGCTAATAACAATCGTAACCAGAACAACAATGGGAAAATGACAGTTCAAGAAGCCGGTCGTAAAGGCGGAGAAGCTACATCCAATAACCACAACCAAGAATTTTATCAAGAAATCGGCCGTAAAGGCGGAGAAGCAAGTAATGGAAACAACAATGGCAATAACAATGGCGGCAAAATGAGCCGTGAAGAAGCTGGCCGCAAAGGCGGAGAGGCTAGCCGTAGAAATAACAGCAACAATAATAACAATTAAGACAATCAACATGAATGAAATCAAATAAAAATGAACAGTAAAATACGCGTATTTAATAAAAAGATGCTTGCCGTTGTATAAAACACGGCAGGCATCTTTTTTATGCATAAATAAGCACCATAACAAGCTTCAAGACTATTTTTCACTTCAAAGAAATAGCATATTACATAAAATTGTAAACAAACAATTTGAAATTATTCAAAAAAAATTATATATTACTTTATGTTCATTTATAAAAACAAATATTTTAATATAACTTATTTAATATAGAGAGGGAAATGACAATATTCATGCAACAATATACAAATCAATATCTTAAAGAAATTATTCATTCTGCTATTCTAGCTACCGGCATGAATATTGAACTAAAGCAAGATTATACAGGTGTAAATATGAGTTATAACTTCATTACGCATATCGTTAGTTTCGATGCTAATCGTTTAGTAGAAGCTGCCGCAGAATTCTCTAATATTATACCTTTAGAAATATATATAAATGCATTAACACTCCACGAGTTGGGACATGCTATTGACAGACCGGCATTACAGGCTTCCCTGCCAAGAACAATTGATTTTTTTGAAATGAGAAATGAAAATTCTTTAAATGAAATCTATAATACACCTAGCCTTTTAAGTATGATTATTGAAGAACATATAATGAATATTGCCTTCGAAGAGACAGCATGGGTTAATGCAAAAATCCTTAATAATAAGTTACAATTAGTAAATACCGATACGTTTGAAAAAATAAAAAATCACAGTTTGTCCTCATACTTGAATAATTACAGAGAAGATTTAGCCCTATTTAAGAAAATTCAAGATGAAGCAGAACTTCTACCGGCATAATAATTTAGAAAATTTAAAAGAGCCTGGACAAAACGAAAAACATCCATTTTTCCAATGTATAAATGGATGTTTTTCTGCTTCTGCCAAAATTGATTTCCGTTCCGGGGACGCTTTCCGGGGGCACGGCCTGAGCCTGTAGTCTCAGGCGTCGTGCTGTTCCCCCAGGAGTCGCCCCTTCACTCCAATCAATTCATATAGTATCAGTTTCTTAATAAGGATATTTCCCCTATACAAACAAATTACTACTTATGTCCCAGGCTCTTTTTTCGTTGCATTTAGATTTCAATAACAATAGGTAAAATCATTGGTTTTCTCATTTTCAATGTAAATATATATTGATCTACAGCTTTCTTAATCGCTTTTTTCATAGCAAAAGGATTAGATTCCTTAAAGTTCATTACTGCCGCTTTTGAAATCTCATTTATATCATTTATTAATGCCTCGGATTCTTTTGCGTAAACAAAACCTCGTGAAATACTATCTGGTCCCGAAATAATCGAACCATCATATTGACTGATGGTTACAACAATTACGAGCATGCCTTCCTCTGATAGCTGCTTGCGATCGCGTAGTACAATCTCCCCCACTTCATCGCTGCCAACACCATCTACATACGTATCTCCTGCAGTAATGGCACGAGTTTGCCTAGCTTCAGCATTTTTAATATCGACAATTTCTCCATTTTTAAGAATAAAGGTATTGTTGTAATTAACACCAACTGCTTCTGCAAGTAATCGGTGGATATGAAGCATGCGATATTCTCCATGAATAGGGATAAAATACTTCGGTTTCATAAGTGTCAGCATCATTTTTAAATCTTCCTGATAGCCATGACCAGATACATGCATTCCGGTTACACTGGAATTTCCATATACAACTTTTGCACCAAGCTGAAATAAATTATCAACAATTTTAGAAACGTCCTTTTCATTTCCCGGTATTGGCGAAGCAGCAAAAATCACCGTATCTCCCTGTACAACTTTCACATCACGATTTCGACCCGTTGAAAGACGGGATAATGCTGCTAGTGGCTCTCCTTGGCTACCTGTACATAATACAACTATCCTCTCTGGAGGAAGTTCTCTCATATCCCGTGGTTCAACTAACATCCAGCCTGGGATATCTAAATAACCAAGTCGCATTGCTACAGAAGTAACGTTTACCATACTCCGACCAAGCAGTACAAGTTTTCGGTTCGTCTTTTTTGCTGCTTCTACAATCTGTTGAATTCTATTTACATTGGAAGCAAATGTAGAAATAAATACTTTGCCTGTCGCTCTTTGAAATTCTTCTTCTAAATGGCTGGCAATAATTTGTTCAGAAGGGGTAAACCCTGGTCGCTCAGCATTTGTACTTTCGGATATTAGCGCTAACACCCCTTCTGTACCGATTGCTGCCATCTTATGAATATCCGAAACTTGATCGTTTACGGGAGTAAAATCAAATTTAAAATCTCCAGTATGGACTATTTTCCCTTCTGGAGTATCAAATACAATACCTAAACAATCAGGAATACTATGGCTTGTTTTAAAGAATGTTACAGACAAATGTTCAAAATCAATACGAGATTCAGCATTAATCTCATTTAAAACAGTATCGCGTAAAAGTTTATGTTCCTTTAATTTTAATTCGATTAATCCAAGAGTAAATCGTGAAGCATAAATAGGCATATTTAACTTCTTTAGCATAAAGGGAATGCCGCCAATATGATCTTCATGCCCGTGCGTCACAACTAAAGCTTTTATTTTATGTCTATTTTCCTCTAAATAACTTAAATCGGGAATAATCAAATCAACTCCCAATAAACTTTGGTCTGCAAATTTTGCACCACAGTCAATAATTACTAGCTCTTCTCCATATTCAATGACATACATATTTTTTCCGATTTCATTTATACCACCTAAAGCGAAAATGGAAAGTTTATTATCGGTATTTAGCAACTTTTATTCCTCCTGTTCGCATCATAAAAAATAGTATTGCCTATACGGTATGAACTATACGAGAACAGAGATTGAAGTCATGAAATATTTTGCGTCATTTCGTTCATACTAACTAAGAAAGGATTGATAATGATGCTAACAGAAAAACAACTTGCGAAATTAAAAAAACAGCTGATCGAACAAAAATCAGAATTAATCGGTGATGAAAATGAAAATGAACTACTTGCCCGCGCAAGCTTACGTGATTCAACAGATGAATTATCAACAGTAGATAATCATCCGGCAGATTTAGCAACTGAGTTATACGATCGCGAAAAGGATATGGCGCTAAAAGTCCATAGTGATGATCTATTGGTACAGGTAAATGCTGCTTTTGAAAGAATGGAGCATGGTACATATGGAGTTTGTGCAACATGCCATGCAGAAATTCCTTATGATCGCCTTCGCGCAATACCGTATACAACATTTTGCATTGATCATAGTGAAGCAAAATCAGTACCAACCGATCGTCCAATCGAAGAAGAACTGCTTCATCCTGCTGTAGACAATTCATTTTCAGATAGAGAAGATCATGATGAACTGCAAGATAATGAAGATTCGTTCCAAATCGTTGCTCAATACGGAAATTCGGATACACCTGCCGATTTCGAAGGAGATTATGACCATTACAATGATTTATATAAGGATAAAGATGGTGAGGAAATGTATTCGGCATTGGAATTCTTGCATGTCTCCAAAGAAGATCAGCTAAATGGGCAAATTTCGCAAAAGTACGCGGATGAAGCAAGCAAATATGACTATTTGGATTAACAAGTAATACTTAGTTATGGAGAAAGGCTGTGTTAAAAGTCAAATTGACGATTAACACAGCCTTAATCTTTAGACAAAAATATAAAAATATTATAAATGTGTAGTCATTTTATATAACTGGTCTGCGGTACTTGCTACGTCCCTAGTTTCATGTCCAATATTACTAATGACGCCACTTAAGTCCATAATATCAGATGATACTTGTTTAATTTGCCTTTCATTTTGATCAATCGCTTTCAAAATCTGATGAAATTTTGTTTGAGTATTAACCGAAACATCCAATCCTGAATCGACCCTTAATTGTACACCTTCAATCATATTAACCGCCGTTGTTGTTAGAGATGTGGATGTTTGGATTAAATCGGTTATATTTTCCACTGAATTTTTAGATTGCTCCGCTAATTTGCGAACCTCCTGAGCCACAACCGCAAACCCTTTCCCATGTTCTCCAGCCCTAGCTGCTTCAATCGAGGCATTTAATGCAAGCAAATTTGTCTGATCTGCAATATTTCTTACTAACGATACAATATTAATAATTTGCTCTGAGGATACTTTTAATTGGCCGATTAATCGACTCATTTCCATAGTACTATTTTTAATCTCCAGCATCTCTTTCTCAAGTTGAGTTACATTTTCTTTTCCAACCATTGCGTCTTCATGAATGTGTAGCACAATCTCTACATTTGACTCGATTGTCTGACTAATTTGCGATGTATGATTGTTAACTTGTTCAATTGATTTGTTTGTTTCTTCCGTTAAATCTGCAAGGTTTTGAATAATCGAAGAAAGATTGCCCTTTAATTCCTGCTTTACAATATTATATTGTTCACTTCGAAGTTTAATATTTTCCTTTTCATATTCTTCTAAAACTATTTGCATTTCTAAATTGATTAGCTTGGAAACATTTAAATTTATCTGTTCCCTTAGAGCAAGATCTTTTATATCTTTGCAAATCAATGTAATCATTACTTCCTGCAATTTTTGAAATGTCCCCATATACCATTTCGGGTCTAAGCCGATTTTAAAATGCATACTTGCCAGTTTTCTTTTAGCTTCAATTGTCTCATCATTAAATATCCCATCGAACATTGAAACAATATAGACATCTAGCAATTTCTTTAAGCGTTCGATTTTTGTCCGTTCCTCTATAATTTCCCTCAAGGATGATATCGCCAGGACACTTTCATAGAATACATCAGTTATAGTAGAAACGCCTTCTGCTATATAAGGCTGGTATGACTTGATTTGCCATAAATTCTCTTCCTGAATACCTATCAATTTCATTTGCTGCTCTAATTCAGGTCTACTCGTAAATTTCATAATCGGCTCAAAATTTTGCAAATGCGCTAGTTGATCGGCTTTACCGTTGTCCGATTTTTGCTTCCACCAATTCCCCATTATATCCACCTCTTTTTTGTATAATCTTTGTATAACATTAAAGTGTTATTATTGTCAATTGATTTAATAAAAGCACCAAAACTATACAAAGGTTGTATAAAGTTTTTAAGTTTATAGTATAATAATATTTATATCAGTATTTTATGGAATAGTTTAGATTTTAATAATTAATTAAGAAAGGAGGATACATAATGGTTTCACATTCTTCGAGTTGGCAGTATAACATAACGCAAGTTTCTGAAATTACACAGCTATCTAAACAAGTTATACGAAAATGGGAAGAGCGTTACCAATTAGTGCAGCCAAAACGTTTGGAGAACGGGCACCGTGTCTATTCTGAAGACGACCTTCAGCAAATTTTAAAAGTGCGCAACCTTTCATTGCAAGGCTATTCCATTAAACAGGCGGTATTAATAATTCGTCAGCAACAGCTAAATAGTGATACTTTGCCCGTTAATACGGAAGAAGAAATGAATGACTATACAAAATACTTATTGCATTATGGACAGACGTGCAATGAGTTGGAATTAAATCGAATTCTCCAGCAAGCTACACATATATTAGGCTTGGAAAAATTTCTGTCCATTGTTGTTATCCCATTTCTAAAAGAGGTCGGTAATCGATGGGAGAACCAAGAGTGGACAGAGCATCAGGAATCGGTTTCCACAATGGTTATACGGGATTATTTAGTACAAATAAGAAGAAATTATTATTGCCATGAGGATGCACCACTTCTAATGTGTGCATGCTTGCCTGGAGAATACCATGAAGTGCCTCTTCATATTTTAATGCTACAGGCAATGATAAATGGTTGGCGCTCCTTTCTTGTCGGAAGCTCTCCTGCAATGGGTACAATAGAATCTCTAGTGACACAATTACAACCGAAAGTCGTTCTCCTCTCTGCAATTACTACAATACCGTTTGAGCTTCATCCGGATGTTTTACAGAGGTTAGATGAATTTGCAGCAAATCATCCTTCAATCCGGTTCTATATAGGCGGAGCAGGTTCACTTGAGTATTTAAAAAGTAATACGACTATTTCGATAGCGGTCGCTACGAATATCGAAGAAATACTGAAGGGAGAAAAATAAACTTTATTACAAATAAAAAAATACAGCCTGTTATTTTTGCAATAACAGGCTGTACATATTTTAAGGTTATTAAATTCTTACTCTTTCGGACTTAAATCTTCAATTGAATCAATGTCTACATAAGAAGGTACAACGAATCCATTTTGTGTACCCTCCAAGTTTTCACCTAAATCAACAATCTCATCTTTATGTTTCTCATAGAATGCATTGTGAGTTGATGGTAACCATGGTGCTACAGTAACATCCCCTTCACCTGTTGCAATTGCTTGGAACATAATTGCAGGATCAACGGGTGTAACTTCAACATTATAACCTAATCCTTCAAGGACAAGTTTGACTACACTACTTGATGCAAATTCAGAATCCCAAGGAGTTGAAATGACTTTAACCTTCTCACCATCAGCCTGGGCGATATCTTTTGTCCATTCATTTACTTTTTCTTCGTTGTTCTCAATCCAAAGAGCTGCAGCTGCATCAAAATCACCACTATTTTGTGCATCATACATCACTTGTTCCATATCTTCCGGCTCCCAATAGAAGCGATCCATTACTGTATACACATCTGGTAAGTCTTCTTCCAACCCTTTTCTTGCAAGTGTTTGAATATTTTCTGATCCACCTAAAACACCTTTAGGATCTTCAAGGATTTTTAAATCATAAGCCGAGAATTTCCAGTGCGGTGTCCAGCCTGTCACAATGACTGGCTCTTCATTACGAATTGCCTGTTCTAAAGTTCCAAGCATTCCTGCAGTTGAACTTTCCTGCAATGTCCATCCTTCCAGATTTTCATATTCATCTAATACATCTTGTGATAGACCTGTCAATCCAGCGCCGGGTTCAACTCCGACTATCGTATAGTCTACTTGTTCACTAAGGTTATTGTTATCTCCGTTTTCACTACTGCTACCGCTAGTATCATCTCCGCACGCAGCCAAAAGAAGTGCTGAAGAAACCCCTAAAGTCATCCCAAAGGTTTTAAATTTTTTCATCTTAAATATCAACTCCAAAAATATAATTTCGTCTGCTCCTTCAAAAGCAACAACCCAATTTTAACAAGAGGTTGTTACTAATGTCAAACGAGTACTCTATACAGACTTATTTTTTTGGCAGCGCGCTGTTATCTATATGAATAAGCAGTATATTGAACAAAAAAGAAGCATCTCCATGATTGATTTGCTCAGTCATGGAGATGCTTCTTTAAATAACTATTATTGTTTAATGAATTGTTGCGTCCAAATATTACCGTCCTTCACATACCCAACACCGATATGTGTAAAGTTTGCATTTAAAATATTTGCACGGTGACCTTCAGAATTCATCCAAGCTGTAACAACTTCCTGTGCTGTACGTTGACCTTTGGCGATATTCTCACCAGCTGCCTTATAGCTAATGCCTAGTGCTTTCAAACGATCAAATGGACTACCGTAAGTTGGGCTTGTATGAGAGAAATAATTTTTATCTTTCATATCTTGTGATTTTTCACGGGCTGCAGCCATTAATGGGGCATGTGTTTTAAATGGTTGTAAACCTGCTTTAACTCGCTCTGCATTTGTTAATTCTACAACCGCTGCTTCAATAGCATCAATGTCCGATGAATTAGATGCTACTGTGTTTGTTGGTTGTTTTGCAGGTGACTGAGTCGACGTTTGTGTTGTTTCAGTTGCTTTTGGTTGTTCTGGTGCTACTTCCTTCACTGGCGCTTTTGGCTGTTCTGATGTTGCTTCCTTCGCTGGTGCTTTTGGTTGTTCTGGTGTTGCTTCCCTCACTGGTGCTTTTGGTTGTTCTGGTGTTGCTTCCTTCACTGGTGCTTTTAGTTGTTTAGCTGGCACCTCTTCAACAGTACCTTTTTCATTTTTATTGGAAACAGACTTTTTAACTTTTTTAATTTTAATAGAAATTTTTCCATCTTTAAAATTATCATTTTTAATTTCAATAAAGTTAGACACCGAGCTCCCATTAATAAAATATTTATTAGATGCTATCTTTTTATATTCAAAATTTTGAGTAGATTTATATTGTGGTGTCACCTCTCCTCCAGTTGTTGATGCTGCGTTAGCTGCTGGAGCTTGAGTAGCTAAAAGTGCAAATGCACAAAATGTGATAAAGCTTTTTTTCATTTTGTACGCCTCCTTTCGTACCCCTATCGTAAAATACTTTTTATTAAAATTTTTCACCTATAATTTGGTACGATACCCATTGCGAATTATGAATGCTATTAAAATGGTATTTTGTGAAATAAAAGTTGACCAATAGTTACCACTAACTCCGAAAATTTCATTCAATATGGTGTTGACAAAATCCTAATTCTCCGTTTCTATACACCCATAAACAAAAAAGCAGAAGTTTCTCTTTGGGTGAGGAACTTCTGCTTTTAAAATTTTTAGTTAGTTTTTAATCCATATTTACCAAAACCATCTGTACCTTCACCAATATAATGAATTTTACTATTTTCATCTAACACATCGACTGCTTTTTTCGACGATTCAAATACCACTTTCACGTTTTCTGGAAACGCAGCAAATTTCCAGTTACCATCTGCACTTGGATCAATTGTTTTTTCAGCTAAAATATAGTCGATGATTGCTTGACGGTTTTCATCTGGATAAACTTCAACTGCAGTCGCGTTTCGTACACCTGGGAATGTTCCATTTGCACGATAGTTATTCGTCGCTACAATGAACTCCTGTGATAAATCGATCGGCTTTCCATCATATTGTAAATTTACAATGCGGGAAGCCTTTTCATTTACTATATTTCCACTAGCATCATATTTGGCTGGTTGTGTCACATCAATTTCATAAGTGACTCCATCAATGACATCATAGTTATATGATCTGTAGTCAGAATTAATTAGTTGTTGTTCATCTTCTTTATTTATATCGATTTGGTGGAATTGACCAGCAGACATTTCAAGCCATTCTTTCACATCCGCACCTGTTACTTTTAACATAGCTAATGTATTGTCATATAAATATAGGTCTGCAACATTCTTAATTGCCAACTCACCTTTTGGTACGAATGTGTAGTACTCTGGATCACTTCTCGTTCCTGCTTTAAATGGCGCACCTGCTGATAATACTGGTAGACTTTCAAATGGTGTTCCTTTAATTTTATCCTTTACATAAATCGCTTGGGCATTTGTCACGATTTGAATGGAAGGATCATCCTGCACTTGTGAGAAATAACTATGAATATTTGCTGTCGTTGTTCCTACTGCCTGACGCACATAATCAATTGTACCTTCATGGGCTTCTTTTACGCTTTCCACAACTGTACTGCTTACATTTTCATTATCTTTTGCAATTTCACGCACGGCACCTGTTCCTGAAATCACATCCCAAGAATCAGCTTTTTTCTCAAGCTCTAAATCGATTACTCCTAGATGGCTACCAAATTTACCTGCCATTACGATAGGTACACCGTTCATTGTTCCATTATCAATATCCACATTCGTTAAAGTGCTATCTACTTTTCCAGGGAATACTTCATGGGCATGTCCTGTTATGACCGCATCTACATCGCTGATTTTTGTTAATAGATAGGATACATCTTCCTCGCCGATTTCATGTGTTGCATCACCCATACCTGAGTGCGACAGTACAACTACTACATCCGCGCCAGCTTTCTTCATCTGTGGAACGATTATTTTTACCGCTTCTACAGAATCATCTACTGTTACTTTTCCTTCTAAATTTGCTTTATCCCATTTTAAAATTTGTGGAGGCACAATGCCTGTTACACCAATTTTAATCATCGTACTATTTCCTGTTGAATCAATTACTTCTTTTTCAATCATGACATACGGCTCATACTTTAATTCTTTTGTCAAAGCATTGCGTACATTCGCATTGACATACGGGAATGGTGCATCATCTGTTACTTCATCAATAAATTCCAAGCCGTAATTAAATTCATGATTGCCATAAGTCGCAGCATCATAATCCAACGCAATCATTGATGCAATAGAAGGATGGACTTCTCCTTCTTTTAATTTTTTCACGGATTGAATGTAAGAGCCAAGAGGCGTTCCTTGAATGGCATCTCCATTATCAAATAATACTGTATTCGGGTTTTCCTCACGAGCTTTTTCGATGAGCAACGCAGTTTTTGCCAAGCCTAAACTATTCGTTGGCGCATCTTTGTAATAATCATAATTCATAATATTAGTATGAATATCCGTCGTACCTAAAATGCGCAATGCCACGGTCGTATTTGCTTCAACTGGGTTATATTCCGCCAAAAACCGCTGCAGAATCTTTTGCATTTGGACTTTCGTGACAAACTCATTCGGTTTGATCGTCCCGTCTTCATAGCCTGTTAATAAGCCTAACTCTACTGCCTTTGCCATCTCTTGACGATTCCCAGATCCAATTTTATTCGCATCTTTAAATTGATTTAATACATTTTCGGAATATTGTTTTTCATCCGGTATACCCCTAGCTGCAATAAGGAAGGCATGTGTGCGTGTCAATTTTTCATTTGGTGCAAACTGCGTCGGTGTTTTACCTTTAATTAACTTTAGTTCCACAGCCTTTTCAATATATGGCTTCAGTGAATCGGGTACGTCCTTGAATTGAACGGATTGTCCAGAACCTACTTCTACCCCTAATGCATCAATGACTGCCTTCACAAAATCTCCACGTGTCATTTCTTCATTGTTGGAAGTAGATGCCGCTGATACTCCAGCCATTCCACTAGTTAAAAGTGTTAATGTAAGGGCAGAAGCAGAAAGTTTTTTCCACATTTATTTCACTCCTATTATCTAAATTGTTCAACAAGTCCATCATACTAAATTGCCAGAATAGTAGAAAAGAGCAAATTGATACATTACTATATCGAGGTAAGTAGTACTTTTTGAGAGTTAAAAAAATGCCACAAGTTATTCACTTCAAGAAACGGGTACAATTTACTCAATAAATTAATTAAATTACTTGCACGTCGCAAATTCCGCGGTGCTCCTGGTAGGCAAAATGGTTTGTAGGGCCAAATCCATGACCAATATTCAGTGGGTAACGAATCGCTAATTGAACAAACTTTTTTGCTTCAATGATCGCTGTTTTTAATGGTTTCCCTTTCGCAATTTCTGCGGTAATTGCTGCTGAAAATGTACATCCTGTTCCATGTGTATGAATTGTTTTCAGTCTTTCTGTTTTCATTTTAAAAGGCTTTTCCCCTCGAATAAACACCGTATCAATCGCATGCTTACCCGCTAAATGACCACCTTTTATCACTACACATTGCATACCTAAATTTAATAAATATTCCCCTGCAAATTTAATTTCCTCTTCGGTTTTGATCGTAAGCCCGGTCAATACTTCTGCTTCGGGTATATTCGGTGTACAAACCGTTGCAACCGGAAGTAGTTTTTCCTTTAAAGCTATTGTTGCTTGCTCTTTCAATAAGCTAGCCCCGCCTTTTGCAATCATTACTGGATCTAAAATAAGTGGTATTTCTTTAGATTCCAATACCGAGACAATTGTTTCTACGATTTCTGCATTAAACAGCATACCTGTTTTAACAGCTTTTAAATCAAAATCATCGAGTACTGCATTTAATTGATCCTTTACAAAATCAGCAGTAGCAGGATAGATTCCATGCACCCCTTTTGTGTTTTGAGCCGTTAAAGCTGTAATCACTGATGTGCCGAAAACTCGAAGCTCTTGAAAGGTTTTTAAATCAGCTTGAATGCCAGCCCCGCCCCCACTATCGGATCCTGCTATAGTACATGCAATCATTTTTACCACTCCTAATAAAAATATTATTAAGTGTCACTGCAAAAGAAAGACCCCACGTAAAATACGCGGGGTCTTAGTAAGTACATATGTATAATTGTACTTTGCTCCCTACGTCCGTATTAACGGTCAGGTTCTAAGGGTCAGGTTTTAACCTTCTCAACACAAATGTGTCCCCCTGCAAATGCATTTAATTACGTCGAGTGTATCAGAATAAAATTTACATGGCAAGTAAATGGTAAAATTTTAGATTCATAATATACTTTCTAATGCAAAGTACGATTGTAAATTGCCACATCACTTATAAAAACTCAGATGAGCTATATACCATTTCATCTGAGTTTTTATTTAATCCTATTTTATTTCTTAACGACATTAAAGTTTGAACCGATAAGTTGCCAGTTTTGGGGGAAAGGTAAACCAAGTTTCCAATAACCGACACCCCGTAAATTCAGTCTTTTTACTAAATTAAATTTTGCCTGGATGGAACGTGCATCTTCAAACCATACAATATGTGAACGTCCTTGCTCATCATAATAGTTAAAGTACGGTGCCTGTGCCGTATAGTCATATTGAATGGCAGCATTATAACGTTTGGCTATTTCAATTGCACGCTGTGGACTTAATGCTTCTGCATATTCCCCCCCTTGCACAAAAGGTAACGTCCAATCATACCCATACAAATTTTGCCCAAGTAAAATTTTATTTGCCGGAATTTCCGTTAAAGCATATTGAACTACTTGTTCAACTTGAGGGAGCGGGGAGACAGCCAGAGGTGGTCCTGCAGAATACCCCCACTCATATGTCATTAGCATAACAAAATCTACTATTTCCCCATGAGCTCTATAATCATGACCTACCGTCCATTCCCCTGGCTGATTCGCACTCGATTTTGGTGCCAGTGCCGTGGAAACTGTATAACCTTCAGCATGCATACGCTCTACCGCACTTCTCAAGAAATTATTATAGGCTTCCCTTTGATCACCTGGTATTCTCTCAAAATCAAAATGGATATCCGACACATTCCCAATTCTTTTTGCTTCTGCAATAATATTGTCAAAAAGTAAGTTTTGTACTGCTTTACTTTGAAAAATGTCACGTGCTAGCTCACTACTGAACTGATAATCTTCTAGATTCGTTATCGCCATTGCAATACTTGCATTATTTTCTGCCGCCAAACTAGGTAATGGTGCAATTACTGGCGCCTTTAATGAACCATCCCGTCCAGCTTCATAGCTGAATAGGGCTAAATACGTTAAATAGGGACTCGTTTCACGCACTTGATTTACTAGTAGTTCACTTACTTCATCGCCTCTTGGTTCAACATAAGCGAAAATTTCAGCAGATGTTTTCGCAGCGGGAGGAATATATAAACGCGTTCCAATCATTAATAATGCATTTGGCGATAAACCATTTACTTGTGCAAGTGTCAAATAATTCACATTAAAACGTTGTCCTATTGACCATAAGCTATCCCCCGGTTGAACAATATAATATTGACCATTTACTGGAATCACAAGCGCTTGCCCTACAACTAAGCGATTAGGCTCGGGAATTTGATTGGCATCCACAATATTCTGTATCGTCGTTCCATAAGCTTGCGCAATTCCCCATAGCGATTCTCCTGGCTGTACAACATGAATTTGAATTGTCGGTCCTCCTTTTTCTATATACTAATTTATGAACTTAATGCTCTATTAATGCGAGAGAAAAAGTCATAAATGAATAAGAGTACTTTTTGAAATAATTTTTATACAAAACTAATTAAGATATGCGCATCCTAGCAAACTTTTTCATACTATAAATGTGAGGTGAAAAAATGCCAAGAGTAAAATATCGAGACGCAGATGTCGATTTGATGGCAAGAATGATGCGAGCTGAGGCTGAAGGTGAAGGAAAACAGGGGATGTTATATGTTGGGAATGTCATTGTCAATCGTGCAGTGGCTTCTTGCTTAGACTTTAATGATGTAAGGACAATTGAACAAGTCATTTATCAAGTACAAGGAAATAACTATTCATTTGAAGCTGTTCAAAAAGGGAATATGTTTTATCAGCGAGCACGACCTACTGAACAAAGATTGGCGCGACAAGCTTTAGATTATTGGAGAGAACATCCTGCAAAATATGCCCTGTGGTATTTTAATCCGTCTGGTGAATGTCCTCCGACATGGTATGGGCAACCATTTACAGGGCAATTTAAACAACATTGCTTCTATGAACCTGTAGCCGGAACATGTGAAAGTGTATATATAGGATAGATTTTCCTATCGCTAAATCATTAGAGAGCCTTTTAAAATAAATAAGGCTCTTTTTTTATTTTGAAAAGAAAGTGATAATTATACTTATTTTTTGTTGGACTGCTGGTTTTTATCGTGATTTGTTTTGTTATTTTTATTTTTGAGTTTAGCATCAAATTCTTCTGCAAATTCAGCTACATTATCTTCTGGATTTCGATCATGACTTGTCTTATTATGATGCAATTCTTTATAAGTAGCATAAGGGTTATGTGTTCTTTCGTTCAACGTCTTTTTGTTGTTTTTGCTCATATTCATCCACCTCCTACTGATTTAATGTGCTCAGTATTGGGGGTTTTATGCCTTTTCCATCTTCATTTACTTCCTTACTTTTTGTGATAAAAAAATTATCTAATGCCATATTAAGAAGGAATCCAATTGAAAGGAGAATACGAAATGGGCCGAGACGACAGCACAAGTAAAGGAACTAATAAGAGGTCGTTACCTCAAACACCTAAGAATGAAAAAATTGCTCCAAACAAAATGAGAGAAGAAATCGCAAATGAATTAAATGAACTACATCGCCTTGTAGAAAAGGGTAAAAGTAACGCTGCAAAGAAATTTTAAGTAATAAGTAAAAGGGCCTTCACAACAGAATATTACTGTTGGTGAAGGCCTGATTTACTTCTTAACAAAGGTTAAAACTGTTTAGCTTTCGCATTAATTCTCAATATTTGGTTTTGCAGAGTAACCTCTGTTTGACCATTAACCTGAGATTTCTGATGCTTATTTCTTGTCCAGTTCTGGTGGATTTTTTGAGATTTTGGATCTAATGCACCCTTTTTGCTCATTCGTTCCGCCTCCCTATGTTTAAAGTGAAATCCAATTTAGTATGGTACGAATTACTTCATTTATTCTTAAAGTAAAGTACTTTTTGGATTCATTTACTGGCAATTTTTTTGACGGATGGATTACTCGTCAGGATCAATACTAACAGTGAAAACAGTCCCGAAGACGGAAAGGATGAGGAACAGTGGCTAAAAAAAGTTCAGGCACACCTAGCTGGAAGCAAAATCACCCGATTAGTTTACTATCCAACTCAGTTGAAAGAACAGAGCGAGCAGTAAAACAGGCAATGTCTCACCCGGAAGAATTTGCAGTAGAACATGCATTCAATTCATTGGAACGTACCGAAAACGCACTCTCTAATGCAGAACAAAAACAGGAACATATGGATATTGTTGAGCAAAATAAAGCCAAACTGGATGAACTAAAGCAAAACATCCTAGAAATTGATGAAAACTTAAATTCATAAAAGTATCCCCCGTTGCATGTTCGTAACGGGGGAGTTCATTTACATATAAAGTGCACTTAAAAAAATCCCCAATGCCTCTTCATATATTTCATCAAACTGGCTAATTGGCAAAGGATTCGTTCCAAGACCTAATTCAACGGTGAAACCTGGGCGACGCCAATCTTGAATAAACCAGTCTTTATAACCGGCATAGCTTTCAATTGTTTGCACCGGCTTATACCCACTAACTCTGGCAAACTCATTAACAAGCTGTTCTGTTTCAGGAGGCTCCAACCCCATGAACCCCCAAAAAATAACTTGGCCTTGTGTATGAAAAGCCAATACACGAGCAAAGTCCCGTTCAACCGTTAGCTCCGCCATTGCAATGGACTCCGGCTCAGATAGCGGACTTTCCCCACCATAATCTCGCGGACCCGGTGTTTTCGGATTTCTTTCTCTTTCCAGTTCCCATTCAGCAGGAAACTGGTCGTTCAGGTCGACCCCATTAATATTTGCTTTCCAATCGGAAAAATCTGTACTGCCCTTATTCCACTCAATTAAATTATTCCGGATGGTTTCATTTTCCGGTGGTCCGTTCAGCACTAAATCCACTCCGTCTGGATTTACCATAGGAACAATATTTAAACTCGTTTGATTATACAATGGCAATGTATAAAGCCCTCGTATTGAACCATTATTCGTAAGCGACAATAGGTAATCATTAAGAAACGTCATGACAATCGCTGTTGTAATCCATTCATTGGCATGGAAGGAAGCATTATAATGAACACGTTTCTGCCCTTTTCCAATCGTGAGTCCCGGTATTTCTTTATTTAATACAGAATTTCCAATCGACTCATTTACTAGGAATGGATAGATTGCCTGCAATGTACGAATATCCTGTACCATCATGCTGTAATCATAATTTTGTTTCCCATTTACAACTCGCCATGTTATACGAACAGGTAATAGTAATTGGGTACCGACTTGAAGTGCATATGGACTGATACCTGAATTGAGAAGGAAAATCGCATCCATCGGCAAATTTATTCTTTGTGCAATCGACCAAACCGTATCTCCACGTTGAACCGTGTATGGACTTGTTACATAGCCTGGAATTTGGACAGGTTGGTTCGGGATTAGCTCCTGTGCATTCAAATTACGATTTGAATCAATAATTACCTGATAAGGAAGATTAAAAACTTGGCTATAATACCAAAAGGAATCACCCGGCCTAACAAAAATCTCCACTAAGCTCCTCCCTCAATAAAATGATCAATAGAAAAGTATATGAATGTGGGGATTGATTATTAACACGGTTCGAGAAAACTGATTTATTATCTTCAATCACTTTCTGTATTCCCTAATTTTCCCCTATATAGCTGAAATTGAGAGCAGCATTATGTTATAGTAGAATCTACTAAATTTTTATTGTATGGAGGTTCATCATGGAGACGAAAAGAATATCGCTGCATCGTGCACTATCTGAGTTAAAAATGCTTGGTGAACGGATCCAATCGGCTACGTACCGCGTAGTGCTGGCTCGAGCAAACCGAAAAAGCAACGAAAAAATTGAAGGCATGTCAATTGATGAATACAAAAAAGAAATGCAAGGTTCGTATGACAAAGTCACAAGCCTTATTCAATACCGCAATAAACTAAAAGCACTCGTTGTCGAATCAAATGCTAAAACAATCGTTAAAATTGGAGCAAATGAAATGACAGTGGCTGAAGCAATTGAACGCAAACAATCAATTGCATATGAGAAGGATTTACTGAATCATCTACGCCGCCAATATTTTGAAGCAATCGATGAAGTAACAGCTGCGAATGAGGCCCTTCCTGAAAAGCTTGAAAATTACCTGATTAATATTTTAGGCAGCAAGGAAAAGCAATCATCCTCAGACGAAGTGAAGCTTCACACCGATACTTTTATGAAGCGCAATGAATACGAACTGATCGACCCGATGCAAGTAAAGAAAACCATTGACGAGCTTGCAGCGAAAATCGAGGAATTTGAGTCAGAAGTAGACGCTGTATTATCAGAATCAAATGCCACAACATTTATTGAGATCTAACTAATAATTTGCATAGCGTAGCGAAAACAGTAAACGGATCGGCGCTCGTGCTTTGACTGTGTGCGAGTTGAAACAACCAAACAGTCACTCAACCTACAATTAATATTTGAACCTTAATAGAAAAGTTCAAAGCTTAAAGGTCAAAGCTGAAATATCAAATGTCAAAGCTCTTAACTTTTAAAGCTCAATGTTCAAATGATAAAGCTCATCCAAATCCTGGGTCATGGTTTAGGTATGCCGATTCATGACCGTCTGTGGCTCCACCAGGCAGCTATTGTTGTGCAAAATAAAATGCCGAATTCGCTTTCTTGGCGAATTCGGTTTTTGTTTTACTTACCCTTTTACCGGTGCGTGCGCAGTTTTCCGTCGAAATAATTATGGAGAACAAAAAAAGAAGCAGTCATTTGCAACTGCCTCCCTCAAAATTTAATAGAACAATCTCATTTTCATCGTACCAGTACTTTTCTGCTCTATCTATGTATGATAAAAAATCTTCGTAGCGTCCTTTCCAATTTCCAGGTACAAAATCCTCGTAGGAAGCTGGTTCTGAATAAAGGGAGTACAGTTCTCTTTTATCGAAATTTATATATAACGAAGGCATAAAACTATAAAAAGTGTCCTCTTTCGTTTCAGTAAGTAAATTTAACTTAAGTCTTTCTCTTAATTCTTTTGTTGAAACAGCATACTTTGCAATTCTTGGCGCAAATTCTGCATATGAATCCTCATCTAATATATCTATGCCTTTCCTTTCATCATCTTCTTCGATAAAAGGACCAGTATATGCAATTCCCATTTCTTTAAATTTCTTTTTATATGCCTCTTCTAGTTTTTTTCTATCTAAAAACCAAATATCTTTTGTGGAAACATACCATTTGAAATGATTATTAATTAATACACCTACAATAATATTCTCAAGTGCTTTAGGTACTAATAACATATGTTTCAACTCCGTTTTATTATTTTCTTACTCTACGTTTTCGAACTGTAATCATTACTTAGAAATTACTAAAATTCCCTCGATTAATATATTATCATCAAACTTATTCATCCTTATTACCTTAAGAAAGAAACTACTAATTCACATCAATTACTTGTATTCCTTTAACCTGAGCACAGGTATTAATCTCTTTGATTAAATTGTTTCTATAAACTGATATTGCTCCGTGTATTTCTCTTTCACCATCTGCATCTATATATTCTGGAAATAAAATAAAATTTGTTTAATCCATTTTTTTTATTATATATTCATTTCCTTCAAATTCTCCACATCTGATATGATATGAAGTTATAAAAGACATTATATCTTCATATAATTCCTGTGTATTAATTTCTGCCTGCAAAAATCCTTCTATAACATTCATAATAATCTCGCCTTTCTATTTTATTGGATAAGCTGATAACCTGCCTCCATCTTCTGATAATACAACTTTAAATCTGTTACTTCATCTGCATATGTCAGCTAACTTACATGAGATTCTAATACAAAAGGGAAAAGAAAACTCGACTAAGTACGAGCACCTGATTAAGGTTTTTCATCCCCAAAAAAATTAATTTCTTTTTGTCTTACTAAGTTAAACTAAAGTAAACAACCTTGAAAGGCGTAAAACCATTATTGAACAATAATTAACAATTAAAATATGCCTTTAAGAAATCAAAAAACGATGACCAAGCTTCTTTTAACTCTCCTTTTAAAAGCAGTTCATCGCCACCCTCAAAGTTAACTATATAAACTTTATCTGTTACAGTATCCACCACTAATACAGCATTTGCTGACATTCCACTTAAAACAAGATATTGCTGCGGAAAACCATGTTCTTTTCGAGAAATTAGTGTGTATGATTCAATATTATTTTCTTCATCTGCTATATCTAGTAATTCAAAGGGTACATGTTCTTCCCAAAAAGGTCCTGCATATTGTATATAAAATTCTTGGAAAGTATCTGATGCGTCTACACCTAGCCTTATTAAAGCCTCCTGTACCAGATTGCTATCTTCACGTTTATATATTTCTTCTCCTAGAATTTCATCTAGTCTCTCGGGCAAAATACTCATATTATTTTCCTCCTAAAGCTTCTTCTCCTCATATTTTCCAATAATTAATAGAATCTACTTTTTGAAATGCCCCTCTAGTTGTCTCATCCATTGGATAAAATGGATTTAACTTTCCTTTATAAGGATGTAGTGGAGCTCTTTTAGCATTAATTGCTCATTAGCTAATTGAAGGTTTTTTTCATAGCACTAATAACCACTATAGATAAAAGCAATTGTCGCTTCATAAAGTAAATCAAGTGCTTGTGGTTAATTCTACTCCTGAATATTACTTAATTGGTCCCATAAATTCAGTAATATTAAGAATATGTTCCTTCAGTTTTACTTTTTTTAGATTCTCTACTTTTTCTGCTCCACCTAAACCTAATAGAGGTGTATAGCCGAAGCACTCATCATAATCCAACTCACCATATTGTTTAAGGGCTTCGGGATAAGGTTGCCAAGACAAATCTTCATCTTTAAATTCCAAGTCATTAATATTTTGAAAGAAAAATTCAAATGTAAACATAATTGTCTTTACCACACCATACCTGTAATTAAGTAATCTAACATATCCATCTGACCAAATAACCAGATCACCCATACCTGTAGCAAATAACACAAATGAATCCTTGTATCTTTGACTACTCTCCCCCAAAATCTCTTTAAATTCCTCTGGATTTACACTTTTAAAATACCCTTGCATAAATGTACCAAATCCATAATTACTCCATAAATCTATAATTTCATTTGGTACCAGTTTAGTATATTTTACAATCATTTCACTCGGAACTTTTTTATACGATTTAAAATCTATTAAATATTTTTCCATTTAAACTCCTCAAACTAATGAATTTTTACTCCATGGAAACAAACAAATGCTTTAAGTGCACCTTGAAAATGGGAATTTTCCCATATTTAAATTTCAAGAATATGAGTTAACTATATCTTTCTCTAATTTTAAAAATTCTTCAAACCTTTTTACCATATCTGCTATTGTAGTTGGGACTTCTTGAGGCATATAATTTATGAAACCCAACATATCTTCTGGGTAATGATGATTTTCATAAAACTCGGCTATTTTATTTAATAATTCATTATCTTCTTTACACTCTTCTTTTATTTTAGATAAACAAACAAATCGAAGTTTTCTATTCTCAGCTATTAAAAATGCGCTATTTTCGTCTAATTGTGGGAAATAAATGTCCTTTATCTCCAACATTACTTTGTTTAAATCTTCAATAGGTATTCCCCATGCAAACTCATTTTCATCACCATTTTCCATCGACTCTACCGCATAGTCAGAAATAGCCTTTTTACTGAAGTAATTTTCATTGATTCCTACAAAAATAGGTTTCCAATCATATTTAATATTTCTATTTTTAAAATCTGTTAAGTTCATATTTCTCACAACCTACTTTTTTGTAATTTGATTGGCTTACCAGTTATTTCTCCATTTTCTATGAACCTCCTGTGGGTCACATTACCGTTTAATCTATGTTGATACCATTGCGCCGTTGAGACCAAAAGTACCTAAAGGCTGCTGATCATTTTGGTAAAGAGCAGAGAATGTGTACGATTGGCAAGTGCAATCGTTAATGGATGTTGGCTAGCGAATGATTGCAACTGTATTTCTTTTAGTCTTACTCAGTTAAACAAAAGTAAAAAACCTTGAAAGGCGTAAAACCATTCAAGGTATGTTTTATTATTGTTCTTTAATCAGCTAGTAATTGGATCTTTTCTTTCCATACTAGTAACAGCTCTATAAGTTGCTCCGTTTCTATTGTATTTTTATAAGGTTCTTCAACCCGAAAATTATTTTCCACGATACTAATATCTTTTTTTATAAATATGCTTGTAGCATTTAATTCTATTTCAAAGTCTTCATATACACCTTCTAAAACATTCTTTATATATTTTATATACTCATCTATTTGTTCTTCCGATGCAATATTTTCAATAATATCCGAGAAAAGGCTTATTTCTTCTGGTAAAACTATTCGTAAATCACCAAATGGATCTTCTTTAAATTCATATACATATCTCATATACCTTAGTCATCACCTTCTGTTATTTTTTATACAGTGGATATGCCGTAGCTATTGAACCATCTTTATTCAAATACATTTCTATTTTAATGCCCGTGGAAGTAACACCTTTATTTCCTCTAATGTCATCATACTTTTCCAGTATAGTTTAATTCAATATTCAATAGTTTCTCCAGTATCAAAATTTAAGGCTTCCTCATCAAAGTCTTTAAAATCCTTATAGAATGCTTGGTCATAGATCAAAAGGGAAATATCACCAACAAATATTAGGATTTTATCCGTAAAGGTTCTTTTATTATTCTTTTTCAATTAGTATAGTATTACAAACAACTTCTACATTTAAAGGCGGCATAAAAATATTACATTTTAATATATCTTCTCCATCAATCTGTATATCTGAAATCTCAACTTCCTGAATAAAATAAGGAATTTGAGTTTTTGTTAACTCTTTTAAGGGTTTCAATCTATCTTCAACACTTGTTATAAATGAGAATCTCGAACATCCAATAAAAAGTAAGGTTACATTAAAATCTGTATCTTCAAATACAATTCTAAGTTCATCTCCAAAAAAACTGGACTCCATTTGCAGTACTCTTGCATCCCAATAATGCAGTTCTTCAATTTCATTTAGTATTTTCTGTGCATTCAAGTTACTCCACCTCACTTTTTATATGGAATATGAGATTCCGGGCTTTTTCTACCACAACATTTAGGTTTACATCAAGCGGATTCACGAACAAATGTTCAGCTTCTATTACTTCTATACGAGTTTTACCGGTCCGTTAATTGATTTATAAGTATCCACTGAATTAACTTCATTGTTTTTTACCAATTATCAATTCCTTCTTGGAATATGTCTAATACATAATCATCAAATGTATTATATCTAGGGTGTAAATCTATCCCCCCCCTTTCCCAACTAAATACTCTATCATCATATATATCTGCACAATACATACATCTAGCAAATTCTCCCGAATCCTCTAAAACAATTAAGTTCATACCCAACCCTAATTTTCTCCATCTCTCGGTTGCATCAACTACAGATGCCCCTAAATTACCCTGAACGCCTTCAAGCTCAACTCCACATATTCCTCCCGAACCATATTTTTTTATAAAATTGTGATAACTTCCAGGAAATTTAACTCTAAGTTTTTCTTCAGCATTATTAATATATTCTTCTGATACTTCTCCAAAAAAATCATCTTCTTCACCATAATTATCAATCATCTTAATAATTCTTTCATCCATAAATTAAACTCACTCCTATTATGAACTAGCACGCATTTTTCAATAGTTACTTCTAAAGTTATTATACATTTTTTCAAGTTCTGGATTATTTCTAAAACTTCACCCATTTTCAACAAAACCTTGTAACGTCGAATCGTATTTATCGTGAGTTAACTCCGCAATTTCAACCATTCCACCAGGTTCTTTTTTTTGGTACACTCAGAAGTAGTCATAGGTGTTACAAGCCAGGAATACCTCTACTATCTGAATAAAGAATGTTTTATTCGTCACTGGGTAGCCCTACAAAAAAGAAACCTTGAAAAGCATTAGCCAATCAAGGGTCGAGCTCAGGAATATACCCTCAAATTTTGACTCTTAAATTTCGCGATGTAATAAATGTATATCAGAATCTACCTGTATCCTATCATCAATCTTTACCATGCTTGAATTTGACGGTGACTTTCCACTTTACTGGGCAGACCCACAAAAAAGAAACCTTGAAAGGCTAAGGCCAATTAAGGTTTACAAGTCTATTCTTCACATATTTGATTAATTTCTTTGGGAACAGATTCAAAAATTAAAACTTCTGGCTTTGGATAAGACCTCTTTATTAAATAGTCTTCAAGTGTCATCATACTTTTCCAATATAGTTTTAGCCAATATTCAATAGTTTCTCCAGTATCAAAATTTAAAGCTTCCTCATCAAAGTCTTTCAAATCCTCATAGAATGCTTGGTCATAGATTGAAAGGGAAATATCACCATCAAATACTAAGATTTTATCCGTAAATATAGGAAAGCCAAAAGATTTGGAAAAACGATTGGTTATATCAACACCTATTGCTTCTTTAAAGTTAAGCCAGGCAGGAGCATTAGAGGGTTTTAATAGTTCTGTTATCTCAAATTTTACTCTACCACCATTACTATATCTATTATTAGACTTAGTAGAATATTTAATGCCACCATTCATGACTTCTTCCAGCGAAACATGATGTTCATGATTTTCAGGTAAATATGCATGATACAACATATTACTCAAGTATTTCACCTACTTAATAGTTATTTTCTTGGAACATATGGGAAATATGAGCTTCTGGTTGGATCAACAAGATTTTCAAATACCCGATGACTCCCTGTCGGTGTATCAGGTGTACTGATATTTCCGTCAAATTCTTTATAATACTTAGTTATTTTGTTTGGATTTGGATTGTTAGGATTTGGCCAGTTTGAATAAGCTTTATCAGGATTACTCATTGTTTCTTGCCTTAACTTGGCTCAAACATATGTTTTTCAGAATGTGGGTTAACAAAGTCTTTAGAATTGCTACCACCACCTGGTTTGGTAGGAACTGGAGCATCACCCTTCATTACCAACAACCTCATCAATATCACTCTTCTTAACAACCTCACCCACGTTACTATCTACAATTTTATCAATCGCTTTCGGGATTTTCAAAACTTTTCCTATTGGGATGAAGGATGCTAACGCAATACCTTTATCAAGACCCGAAGCATTTTTATCAGCGAGCGTGTTCACATCGTCCAATATTAAGAAATCCAATAAACCTTTTCAGATTTTGGTAGCGCCACTTCCGACATCTCCTAGGAAATTAAGAAAACCATTCTCCTCTTCTTTCACATCATCTACTGTTGTGGCTGTAGCGGAAAGCTCTTTTGCGACTTTTTTATTTTGTTGCTTCATAAATGAAAAGAAATTTGTTGACACCACCGCACCGCTGAGCCCGAAAGTACCTAAAGGCTGCTGACCATTTTGATAAAGACCTGGGAGTGTGTATGGATTCGCTCCACCGATTCCTCCAGGATTAAATAGTGGATTCATATTAATCACTTGATCCAACGATTGCGTACGATAGGCCAGTGCAATCATTAACGGATTCTGACTAGCGAATGACTGCCATTGTTCTGCCGGGAAGTTAACATCGGTATGAATATTGAAAACATAAAAAAGCACTCGTCGCCTAATATAGACAATCAAGTGCTCATAGTTAACTCTAACCATATTTCCTGTACATTACTGCACTGGACCCATAAATTCAGTAATAATACGAATATGTTCCTTCAATTTGACTTTTTTTAGATTCTCTACTTTTTCTGCTCCACCTAAACCTAGCAAAGGTGTATAGCCAAAGCAGTCATCATACTCTGGTTCATTATATTTTTCTATTGCTTCTGGATAAGGAAGCCAATCTAAAGCCTTCTGTCTAAAAGCCTCTTCCTCTAAAAATCTTAGAAACAAGGAGTATTTTGAAGCTACAACTTTTGTTTTACCTTTTCGGTAGTTTATTGTTACAATATAGGATTCTTGATTTTCATCCTTTTCAAAAAGTATTAGATCACCCATGGATGTACTGAAAATAGGTACTGTCCCTTTACTTCTTAAATAAGACTCATTTACTAAAGAGCTAAATTCATCAGGGTTAATTATTTTTAAGTATCCATTCATAATTGTACCATACCCATATAATTTCCATACTTCAATTAAAGCTTCTGGGAGCATATTCTTATATTTATTAATTGTATATTCCTCAACTTCACTTACTTTTTTAAAATCTTTAAATAAGCTCAAATTACACCCTCCTCTGATATGGCAGCATAGCAATTAAATAGACAGGGCTAGCTCCAATAACTAAAGGTTTTAATCATACTTACTCCTCTAACCCTGAATAAGGATTACCAATGTTTCCATCTAATTCATTTATTGTTTCCTCTATTACTTCCTTAACATTAATACTTAGACTTGTACTATCTATTTCCTTTAATGTTTGAAAACTATTTGAGAGTCCAAGATATGCAATTATTGACGTTACATTATCCATTAACTCATAAGAATTTGGGTCTAATATTTCTTGAACTATCGAATCTACCTTATCTTTAATTTTTTCATCCAAATATTTATAGGTATGCCATTGTCTTTCTGCTAATTGATATATAGCTTCAGACAAATCAATCTTACTTATATCCCCATTATTTTCGTAATAATCAATAACCTGTTCAAAATACATTTTTAGTATTTCCTCAGATAAATAATCGGGTAACTCCTCAAATTTAGAAAAATCCATTCTTAATTCTCCTACTCAATTGGAATATGTGTTAAATTATTCGGCTTTTTATAAAGGTTACCATCCTGTCCTAGAAGTTTTTTCCCTATTTTTATTTGGGCAGTCCACATATTCCCTGAATTACTATCAGGGTACAGTTGTTTTGCATTTAAATCTGGTGAATGCCATTTTACTTCTATCTTTTGCCCGTCTATTTCAAAATTATATTTATATCCTTCAGTTATAGTTTCACTCGGTTTAAATGTATTAGGTATGTCGTTTGGTATTATTGACTTCAAATCATCAACTGGAATTTTCCCATTTTTCACAAAATTACTTGTATCCACAAGAGCATTACCTTTACCAACTACCTCATCTACATCACTCTTCTTAACAACCTCGTCCACGTTACTATCTACAATCTTATCAATTGCTTTCGGGATTTTCAAAACTTTCCCTATTGGGATGAAGGATGCTAACGCAATACCTTTATCAAGACCCGAAGCATTTTGATCAGCCAGCGTGTTCACATCGTCCAATAGTAAGAAATCCAACAAACCTTTTCCGATTTTCTTAGCGCCATTTCCCTCACCTTCAAGGAAACCAATAAAACCATTTTCCTCTTCTTTCACATCATCCACGGTTGGGGCTGGGCAAGAAAGCTCTTTTGTGACTTCTTTTTCTTGTTTCTTCATAAATGATACAAAATTCGTTGATACCATCCCACGCTCAGACCGAAAGTAATTAAAGGCTGTTGTCTGTTTTGTAAGGTGTACGGATTCGCTCCTCCGATGCCTCCTGGATTAAATAGGGGATTCATATCCAGCGGTTGCGTACAGTAGGCCAGGGCATTGCGTCTTCTTCACTATTTTATTTTGGATAGGTTATTTTATATCTTTGGGCCTTGGTGTAGACTTTTCTATCTTTTTCTTGACCTTTTTAGGACCTTTTTTGACGACGAATTCAAATTTCAGATTATTTTTTAACCACAAACTTCTTTAAATAAAAAAAAGCCTTGAGAGGCATATTGCCAGTCAAGGTCTAAATCATAACTACTTTATCAAAGTACAAAACAATATTATGAATGAACTATAGACAGAAAGTCTTGAAGGATTTTCCTTACTGGTGCACTGGCACCTGGTAATAGGTCATTTATACGTTGCAGAATTTCAGGGCTACCTAATATCATTCTTTTACTTTCTTGGCTTGTATAACTCCTTAATGTATCTATACAAGTCGCAAATAATTCTTCATCATCAGTATTCAGCAAGGACATTAAAATATTAAGTTCATGCTCATTACACTGATTATCCAAACAATATGCTATTTTTCTCTGCCATTCTATTGATTTACTAAGTACTTGATTGGATAATTCATCCCAATCACTTAAACTAAATTCTAAAAGTATCTCGCCTGCTATAGTACAACCGTCATCATACCAAGAATCTACCGTTGTATCTGCAGATAAAAGATTATCTAATTCCTTGTACATATTTGGTACCTCCACATAAATTTGAATTAAAAACCTAATGGACGATATTTATATGCTTTCTATATAAACATCGGAATTAGTTTTTTGTCCCTTCTCTAATGCTTTCATTAACATATCTATTAAGTCCTCACCCTCACTTGTTATAAAATAATTAGATAAGTTTGTTATATCCTTACTAATGTTATCACCCCAAGGCGGACTTTTAGATAAGTTATCAATGTCCCATATTACTTGTGATGGGCTAAAATCCTGTAATTTCTTTTTAATTGCTTCTAATTCATTTATAGCGCTATCAATATTCTTATTCTCAAGTTTCCCATTATAGAGTTCATTTAATAAGAAAGGATATTCAGTTCCCCATCCATTTTGTTCTAAATGATAACTTATTGTAGAGAAAAAAGAGTGTAAGAAATCACCATGCCCGATTTGATACCAGTAATATTTCACTTTAAATCCCACAGCCATTCTTCTCACCTCAATCAATTTGTTTTAAATCTTTTATCTACTTAGTTAGTATGATAACCATTATGAATTTTTGATTCAAATATTGTGTAAAAAAAATATAAAAACCTTGAAAGACAGTAAGCCCGTAATCAAATAACGCATATAAATAACCTGGCACCGCCGGTACGATAAAGTTATCATTCAAAGGAGGTGCCATTCTTACCTCCAGTCAATAGCTTTTTAGAAAATATTTTAGG